>CAXSHC010000036.1:0-14978 GCA_964236745.1 uncultured Acetobacteraceae bacterium | reverse complement strand
CTATGAACCAGTGATCGCGCCCGCTGTGAATCCTGAATGTCAATCCGGCCTAGATCGTTTCGGACCGGCGCACCAGCAACGTGGCGAGCCCGGCGGCGAGGGCGTCCTCGGTGAGGGCCCGGGTCCAGTCCAGGCCAGTACGGGTATTGGCACCGCGGGCGGCGCGGCCCAGCAGGGTGCCGAGGATGGCCCCCGCCATGCCGGATGCGGCGCCGCCTGGCAGCGATACGTTGCGCCCGGCCAGCGCCGCGCCGCCGAGCGCGCCAATCGCGAGGCGGACGAGAAAGGACGGCACGATGCGGCGGTCGGGCGCGAACGGCATCTTGTCACCGGCCATCTCGCCCAGCGCGGCCAGTGTGGCGAGCGCACGCAGCCGGGGGCCACGCGGGATCCAGCCGATCCGCGTCCGCCCGAGCGAGGCGGCCCAGCCCAAGGCGGCAGTGGCGGTCATGCTGCGCAACCCGGTCACGAAGCCGATGGCGAACGAGGGACCGTGGTTCATGATGCTGTCCTTCAAAGCGGCCCCGGTCGAACGATCTAGTGCCGGCCGGGCAGGAAGGATGAAGCAAGGATCAAGTTGCGCAAGGCTGACCAAACGATGGCGAGTGCCTACCCCGGACCAGCGACGCCCGCGACCTCGGCCGTCGCGGCGGAGACGAGCTTTCGGTAGGCCATCTGATCCTCGTACATCCTCTGGAACACGGCGTACTTCGCGTCGTGATACGCCCGTACCTCCGCCTCGCCCGGCTCGACCACCGCCCCTGCCCGGCTCATCGCCGCCATCGCGTCGCGGATATTGGGATGCGCGCCCCCTGCGACCGCGCCAAGCACCGCCGCCCCCAGCAGCACCGCTTCCGGCTCGTGCGGCAGCACCACGGCGCAGCCGGTGGCGTCGGCGTGCTCGCGCAGGAACACCGGGTTCTTGGTGCCGCCGCCGGACGCCAGCACGGTGTCGATCGCGGCCCCCTGCCCGTTCACCGTCTCGATGATGTGGCGGGTGCCGTAGGCGATCGCCTGCACGGTGGCGAGGTAGAGCACCGCGAGATCGTCGGCGTCGGCGCCCAGGCGCAGGCCGGAGATCATGCCGCGCAGGCTGGCGTCGGCGCGCGGCGAGCGGTTGCCGTGGAAGTCCGGCATCACGTGAAGGTCGCGGGTCAGGGCGGCCGGGAACGGTGCGCGCTCCGACAGGCGGTCCAGGCGCAGGTTCAGCACCTGGTAGATGGTCTGGCCGGCTTCCGACGCCTCCTGCGCCAGCGGCGGATAGGCGGCGTGGGTGGTGATGATGTGGTCGATCAGGCTGCCGACGGCAGACTGGCCGCCCTCGTTCAGCCAAAGCCCGGGCACCATCGCGGCGTAGTAGGGACCCCACACGCCGGGCACGAAGCGCGGCTCGGCCGACACCGTCATGTGGCAGCTGGACGTGCCGCCGACGAGCGCCAGCCGGCGGAACAGCGCGTCGGGGTCCGGCGCCTCGCCCCGCATTGCAGCGCCGATGGTGCCGATGCCGCCCGCATGGGCGTCGATCGCGGAAGCGCCCACCGGGATGCCGGCCGGCAGCCCGAGCGCCCCGGCGGCCTCGGGCGACAGGGTGCCGATCGGCTCGCCCATCGGGCGGATGTCGGTGCCGATGCGGCGGAAGCCCTCGTCGGCCAGCTCGCCGAGGCCGATAGCGCGGAAATACGCCTCGTCCCAGCGCGCCTCGTGGCCGAGATAGGTCCACTTGCACACGGTGGAGCACAGGGAGCGGGTGGTGCTGCCGGTGGCGCGCCAGGTGAGGTAGTCGGGCAGATCGAAGAAGTGCGCCGCCTTGCCCCACGCGTCAGGCCGGTGCTCGCGCAGCCAGAGCAGCTTGGGCGTTTCCATTTCCAGCGAGATGCGGCCGCCGACATAGCGCAACACCTCATGGTCGCCGGCGTTGATGCGGCCGGCTTCCGCGTCGGCACGGTGGTCCATCCAGACGATCACGTCCTGTTCCGGCGCCCCGTCCGGGTCGACCGAGACCGGAGCGCCTTCCGCGTCCACCACCGCCAGCGAGCAGGTGGCGTCGAAGCCGATGCCGACCACGCGCACATCCGTGCCGGCGCAGGCTTCGCGCACGGAAGCGCAGATCGACGCCCAGATGTCGGCGGTGGATTGCTGCACGTAGCCTGGCCGCGGCCGCCAGGCGCGGATGGGCCGGCTGGCCTGGGCCAGCATGGTGCCGTCGAGCGAGAACAGGCCGGCGCGCGCGCTGCCGGTTCCCACGTCCACGCCGATTACCGCGTCGGTAAGCAGTGCATCGCCGGGCATCGGTTCCACCGCCTCAGGCGACGGCCAAGGCGGACTTGAGCAGCACCTTGATCGAATCGAGCGAGTTCGCGACCTTGATCGCCTCGTCCCAGTCCTCGAAGGCGTAGTCGTGGGTGACGATGCCCTTCGACGTCACCAGGCCGCGGTCGAGCAGGTCGATGGCGATCGGGTAGCAGTACGGCCCCAGATGCGCGCCGCGCACGTCGAGCTCCTTGCGGTCGCCGATCACGGACCAGTCGACGCTGGTTTCCTTGCCGAACACGGAGAACTCGACGAAGCGGCCGAGCTTGCGGATCAGCTGCAGCCCCTGCGTCACGCCGACCGGCACGCCGGTGGCCTCGATGTACACGTCGCAGCCGTAGCCGCCGGTGAGGCCCTTGACGATCGCGTCCGCATCCTCGTTCGCGGGGTCGATCACCACGTCGGCGCCGAATTTCAGCGCCAGATCGCGCCGCTCCTTGACCATGTCGATCACCACCAGCTTCCTGGGCGTGCGCAGGTGCGCCACCTGCACCATCATCAGCCCGATCGGGCCGGCGCCGGCGATCACCACCACGTCGTCCAGGCGCATGTCGCTGCGGTTGACCACGTGGATGGCACAGGACAGCGGCTCGATGATGGCCGCATCCTCCAGGGACATGGTGGCCGGGATGGTGTGCACCCGCGCGGTGCGGGGGATCAGCATGTACTCGGACATGCCGCCATCGGCGACGCGGCGCTGGAAGCCGAAGATGTTGTGCACCTCGCACATCCAGTAGCTGCCCTCGCGGCAGTAGCGGCAGCGGTCGCAGGGCACGATCTGCTCGGCGATCACCGTGTCGCCGGACTTGACGCCGAAATGCTCCGCCGCCTCCGGACCGAGCTCGTCGACCACGCCGAAGAACTCGTGACCCGGGATCACCGGCGCCTTCACCCAGGGGTTCTCGCCCCAGAACATCTTGGCCCCCGACCAGCACTTGCAGTCGCTAGCGCAGATGCCGCAGGCGGAGATGCGTATCACCATCTCGCTGTGGCCAGGGTTCGGCCGGTCCACCTGCTCGACCCGGTAGTCCTCGGGACCGTGGCAGACGACGGCGGTCATCCTGTTGTTCTGGCGGTCCATGAGGCGGGAGCTTTCAGTCTCGGAGTTCAAGGCGGCGACGGGCAGGAAGCGTTTGCGTGCGGGGAGATCAGCCGGTCTTGCGCCGCTCACGTCCGATATAGATGGCGAGCAGGATAATGGCGCCCTTCACCACGGTCTGGACGTAGGGATTCACGCCGACCATGTTGAGGCCGTTGTTGAGCACGCCCAGCAGCAGCGCGCCCAGCAGGGTGCCGATCAGCGAGCCGCGCCCGCCGGCGATGGAGGTGCCGCCCAGCACCACGGCGGCAATGGCGTCGAGCTCGAAGCCCTGGCCGGAGTTGGGCTGGCCGCTCATCAGGCGCCCGGTCAGCACCACCGCGGCGATCGCGGCGGTGAGGCCGCTGATCGCGTAGATGATGAGCTTGGAACGTGCGACCCGCACGCCGGACAGCCGAGTGGCGGTCTCGTTGCCGCCGATCGCATATACGTAGCGGCCGAACGGCGTGCGCTCCAGCAGCACCCAACCGAGGATGTAGACCACGATCATGATCACGATCGGCGCCTGTATGCCGAGGAAGCGACCCTCGCCAAACCAGTTGATCCACTGGGGCAAGCCGCTGATCGGATAGCCGCCGGTGTAGATCAGGCCCAGGCCTCGGGCGATGCCCATGGTGGCCAGCGTGACGATGATCGGCGGCATGCCGGCGAATGCCACGAAGGCGCCGTTGGCGAGGCCAAAGGCGAGGCCGATCAGAAGGCAGATGATCAGGGCCAGCACGCCGTTCATGCCGCTCGCCATCAGCCCCGCGGCGAGCGTGCCGGCCAGCGCCATCACCGCACCCACGGACAGGTCGATGCCGCCGGTCAGGATCACGTAGGTCATGCCGACCGCGATCAAGGCGTTGATCGAGACCTGGCGCAGGATGTTGCTGATGTTGCTGGCGGACAGGAAGCTGTTGGACGCGAACACCATCACGATCGACACCACGATCAGCCCGACCAACGGGTAGAAGGCGGTGAACCGGGTAGCGCGTCGCAGCGACAGGGCGAACGGGCTCGAGGTCGCCGGGATGGCGGCGACGGTCTTAGACGAGCTCATCGATATCTCCCGCGGTCGCATGCCGCATGACGTCGTTCGGGTTGATCTCGTGCGTGTCCAAGGTGCGCACGATCCGGCCTTCACGGAACACCGCGACCCGGTCGCTCATGCCGACGATCTCGGGCAGCTCGGACGAGACCATGATGATGGCGTAGCCGCGCTCAGTCAGCTGTCGCATCAGGGTGTAGATCTCGGCCTTGGCGCCGACGTCGATGCCGCGCGTTGGCTCATCGAAGAACAAGATCTTGCAGTGGTGGTTGAGCCAGCGCGCCAGCACCACCTTCTGCTGGTTGCCGCCGGACAGGGTTTCCACCGCCGTGCCCTGGTTCGGCGCCTTGACGCCGACGCTCTTCATCATGGTGTCGGTGGTGGTGCGCTCGGACGCGAAGTCGAGAAAGGCGCCCAGCTGCCTGTACTTGCCGAGATTGTTGATCGAGATGTTGTCGCGGATGCTGAAGCTGGTGATCAGCCCCTCGACCTTGCGGCTTTCGGGCAGGATGCCGAGCCCGCTGGCCAATGCCGCCGCCGGGTCGGACAGGCGTGCCGGCTCGCCGTTGATGCGCACCGTCTTGCGAAAGGCGGGATCGGCCCCCAGCACCGCCATCACCGTTTCAGTGCGCCCGGAGCCGACCAGACCGGAAAAGCCCAGGATCTCGCCCTCGTGCAGCACGAAGGAGTTGACCGGCCCGCCGCGGTCGATCTGCAGCTCGACCTCCAGCACCGCCCTGGGCGAGACCGGGCGGTCCGGCTTGGGCGGGAAGGAGCGCTCCAGCCTGCGGCCGACCATCATCTGCACCAGCGCGTCCATGTCGGTATCGGCCACCGGGGTCACGCCGATGAACTGGCCGTCGCGCAGCACGGTGATGCGGTCGCAGATCTCGAAGATCTCGTCCATGTGGTGCGAGATGAAGATCATCGCGACGCCCTGCGACTTCAGCGCGCGCATGATGATGAACAGGTGCTCGGCGTCGGCCGGCGTCAGCGTCGCGGTGGGCTCGTCCAGGATCAGGATGCGAGCGTCCAGCGCCAGCGCCTTGGCGATCTCGATGAACTGCTGCTGCGCCACGCTCAGCGTGCGCACTTCCACCGACAGGTCTATGGAAACGCCGAGCCGCTTGAACAGCGCCACCGCTTCCGCCCGCATCGACGCGCTTTGCAGGATGCCGAAACGGCGGCGCTCGCGCCCCAGGAAGATGTTCTCCACCGCATTCAGGTACGGGATCAGGGAGAATTCCTGGAACACGATGCCGATGCCGGCCGCCACCGCGTCGTGGTAGTCGTTGAAGTGCCGTTCCTGCCCGTCGACGACGATGGAGCCTTCGTCCGGCCGGTAGATGCCGGACAGGATCTTCATCAGCGTCGACTTGCCGGCGCCGTTCTCGCCCAGAAGCGCATGGATCTCTCCGGCATTGACCGACAGGTCGATCCCGGAAAGGGCCTTCACGCCGGGGAAGCCCTTGCTGATTCCCCGGAGCTCCAGGATTGCATCCATGCGCCCTGACCTATTCTGACGGTGGTCCGTTTTATCGACGGAAGCGGCTTACCAATGGAACGTCTTGGCCGCCTCGGCGTCGACCTGCTTCACGTCGATCGGCACCAGCTTCGGCACGGTGTTTGTAGCACCCCAGTAGTCGGCCAGCGCAAGACCCAGGCCGATGCGAACCATGTCGCCCGGGAACTGGGCGGAGGTCTCGATGAACTTCGAGCCCGGCTTGGCGATCGCCGCCACCGCTTCCGGCGCGCCATCGACGGAGGTGAGCTTGATGTCCTTGCCGGAGGAGTTGATCGCCGACAGCACGCCCATGGAGCCGCCGTCGTTGACGCTGAAGATGCCCTTCAGGTCCGGATGCGCCTGGATCATGTTCTCGGTGACGCTGAGCGCCACGTCGCGCTCCTGCTTGCCGTTCTGGGTGTCGACGATCTTGATGTTGGGGAACTTGGACAGCCCGGCCTTGCAGCCGCGGATGCGCTCCAGGATCGGCACCACCGCGATGCCGTCGAGCAGCGCCACGTTGCCGGACTGGCCGATCGCGTTGGCGAGGTAGGTGCAGGCCATCACGCCGGCGTCGTAGTTCTTGGAGCCGACGAACGCATCCACCGGGCCGTTGGCGTTGGCGTCCACCGCGACCACGATCACGCCGGCCTTGTGCGCCTCGTTCACCGCCGACGCGATGCCGGCGGAGTCCGTCGGGTTCACCAGCAGGATGTTGATGTGCTGCTGAAGCATGTCCTCGACGTCGCTGATCTGCTTGGTCACGTCGTGGTGGGCGTCGGTGACCACCACGGTGGCGCCGATGGAGGCGGCGGCGGAGCGCAGCGCCTTCTGCATGGTCACGAAGTACGGGTTGTTCAGTTCCTGGAACGTCATGCCGATCTTGATCGGCGCGGCCTGTGCGCCGGTCGCAAGGGCGGCCGCGGCGACCGTTCCGAAGATGATGGACTTAAGCTTGGACATCAAAGACTCCCCTAGGGTTTCGTTCTTCTACGACCGGGACATCGACCGGCTGGACGATGCTGTTGCCGCGGCGGCTCCACTGCGGTGGCGACGCCGGTACTCCGACGGCGACATCCCGCGATAGGAGCGGAACTGCCGGTTGAAGTTGGACAGGTTGTTGAACCCGACACCGAAACAAATATCCGCCACATGCGTGTCGTTGGCAATCAGCATCTCGCACGCCTTGTTGAGGCGGATGCCGTGCAGGTACCGCACGAAGCTGGTTCCGGTCTTGCGCTTGAACGCTTTGGAAAAGGTGCTGGGGCTGTAGCCGCTCAGCGCGGCCAGGTCGGTTTCGCGGAAGTCCGAGGCCGGGTTGGCGGCGATCTGTGCCAGCACGTGGTTAAGCGGCTGGCTCAGGTACACGTCCGGCGTCGCCCGGTAGCCCAGGCCCGCGAGCGGCCTGGGTGCGGGCGCGCCCTGGATCACCGACAACAAGGCGAAGAACAGCTCGATCCGGCGCGGCCCGATGGCATCCAGCATGCTGCGCATGATCGGACGCGCCGCGGCGCCGGTGGCGGCGGAGAACTCCAGGCCGCGGCCGGCAGAGTCGAGCAGCCTGCGCAGGAAGCCGAGCTCGGGAAACACCCCCATGGCGCTGGCCGCGAAGGTCTCGGTGAACTGCAGCACCAAGCAGCGCTCGGCGATCACCGTGTCGGACGGCACGTCGCTCAGCCAGTTGTGCGGCACGTTCGGCCCGATCAGCACCAGGTTGTCCGGCTCGAACCGGCCGATGTAGTCGCCGACAAAGCTCCGCCCGCCCGTGGTGGTGATCAGGTGGAGCTCGTACTCAGGATGGAAGTGCCAGCGCACGGTGGGATAGGGCAGCCCGTGGGACCATATCTTGAGGCAGGAGTCGGTGCCGACGTTCACCAACTCCAGGGCGGGCTGGACATGCATGGACCGGCCTTAGCGCGCGGCGGCCTGCGACGGGCAGGCGCCCGACGCCAACCGTCCTGAATGGGACCGGCATCCCTGGTGTTGCGGCATTTGGTCGTCTCCCGCGCCAGCGCTTCGGTCGCCCGAGCGTCAGCGTTATTCTCGTTGCTGTCAGACTAAGCGCTCACCCCCCCGTGTTCTACTGCTTTCCGACGCTTCGACCGATACTTTCTTGCCGTCAGGCCCAGCTCCGGCGCGGTTCCGAACCCTTGATCCTGCGCCGGACACCATTGCGACCAAAGGGGATGCGTGGGCGTCCGGAAGCGGCCATGCCTGCCGCACCACCTTGCCGGCACGCGTCGCGGACGTCGCTGGGCCGAGGCAGCGGCACCGGTGTATAGCGGGGCCAGCTCCGGTGCCCGCCCCGCCGCCGTTGAACAAGCGGCTAGACCGGTTGAAACGGACGCGCGTCGCCGCCAACGGCCTGCCCGCCTCCCCGACCCCGCCTCCTTGGCACCAAACGTGTCGGCCGGCGCAAGGGCCGCGTGCGGTCATGGTCCCCGTGTTCCGGCCGATCCGGCTCCCGGTGCCGGGGGAACGGTTCAAGCGGTCACGGCGCGTTGTTCCGGCGACCGCCCGCAGGTCGCAGCGCCGAAACGGCGACGCGCCGTCCGCGTGCCGGTAGAAGCAGGGCGGTGGCGGCCGACAGCAGGGCGGCGATGCCGAGCGCGTGCAGCCCGGCGGTGGCGTTGCCGAACCAGTGGTCGGCCGCGGAGCGCAGGTTGGGGGCCACGAAGCCGCCGAGGTTGCCGATCGAGTTGATCACGGCAAGGCCCCCGGCCGCCCCGGTGCCGGCGAAGCGGTCAGTGGGAAAGGTCCAGAAGATCGCCTGCGAGGCGATGATGCCGGAAGCCGCCACGCACAACGCCACGATCGCGACCGATGGCCGGGAATGCGCCGACACCAGGATGCCCGCCGCCACCATCAGCAGGCAGACCAGGAAAAACAAGCGCGGCCGGTTGGCGCGGGACGCCAGCACTGGCCAGACCGCGGTGAATGCGATCGCGCACAGCCACGGGATCGCCGACACCAAGCTGACCAGCCCGCCGATCTTCACCCCGAGCAGGGCGCTGACCTAGTCCGGCAGGTAGAACGCCACGCCGTAGCTGCCGATCTGCATCAGGAAGTAGATCACCACGAACTGCAGCAGCCGGACGTCGCGCAATGCCTGGGCAAAGGTGCCGGAGCCTTCCGCGTGTTGCTCGTCGGACTCACGGCGAAGCACCACCGACAGCGCGTTCTTCTCCTCCCCTGACAGCCAGGACACGTCGGCCGGCCGGTTCGGCAGCACGAACAAGGTGAGCACACCCACCATTGTCGCCAGCACGCCTTCCACCAGGAACATCCATTGCCAGCCGGCCAGGCCCCACGCGCCGTCGAAGCCCAGAAGCAGGCCGGAGAACGGGGTGCCCAGGGTGAGCGCCAGGGGATAGCCGAAATAGAACATTCCCAGCACCCGGCCCCGGTTCTCGGGCGGAAACCAGTACGTCAGATAGAGGATCACGCCGGGAAAGAAGCCGGCCTCGGCCAGCCCCAGCAGCAGGCGGAGCAACACGAAAGACCTGCCGCCGGTGACGAACAGGGTGCAGGCGGCGACGATGCCCCAGATGATCATGATGCGCGCGAGCCAGATGCGGGCGCCGACGCGGTGCAGCACCAGGTTGCTCGGCACCTCGAACACGGCATAGCCGACAAAGAAGATGCCGGCGCCGAGCGCGAACCATGCATCGGAGATGCCCACCTGCGCCTGCAGCGCCTGCTTGGCCACGCCCACGTTGGCGCGGTCCAGGAAGGCCAGCAGGTACATCAGGATCAGGAACGGCATCAGCCGGTTGCGCGCCTTGGCGACGGCGCTCGCCAGCGCCCGGCCCCCAGGATTTGATGCCGCGCCGGGACCCGATGGCATCGCGATGCCGGTGATGTCGGCCATGACGTTTCCCCGTGTTGCCGATCGTGCTGCCCGATCGTGCTGCCCGTGCCGGGCGTTCTGCCGGTTCTGCCGGTTCTGCCCCGGCGCGGTCGTTCACCCCATCGTTGCGGCGACAGGCTCAGCCGATGCGGCCGCCCATCTCGTCCTCCACATGGGCGCGGATGATGTCGGCGAAGCTGGTTTCGGCGACGAAGCCAAGCGACGACGCCCGGGCGGGGTCGAAGGCCTGCGCCCAGCCCTTCACGATGCGCTCGATCGCCGGATCGGGCTCGCGACGGATCAGCGCCACCGCCTTGTCGCCGGCCACCTCGCGAAGCGCCTCGATCTGCTCGGCCACCGTGGCGGACAGGCCGGGCATGGCCAGGTTCGGCCGGTCGCCCAGGCGATCAAGGTCCAGGGTGGCGGCGTGGAGCATGAAGCCCACCGCCGCGCGCGGGCTCGCGAACCAGTGCCGCAGCGTATCGGGCACCGGCAGGACGGCTTGCTGCCCGGACAGCGGCTCGCGGATGATGCCGGAAAAGAAGCCGGACGCGGCCCGGTTCGGCCGGCCCGGCCGCACGCAGATGGTGGGCAGGCGCAACCCGATGCCACCGAAGATGCCGCGCCGGCTGTAGTCCGCCAGAAGCAGCTCGCCGATCGCCTTCTGGGTGCCGTAGCTGGTCTGCGGGGTGAGGAGGTAGTCGTCGCCGATCACGGCGGGCATCGGGCCGCCGAACACGGCGTTGGAGGAAGCGAACACCACCCGCGGCCGCCATTCCGTGTTCTCCCCTTCGAGCCGGATCGCGTCGAACAGCGCCCGGGTGCCGTCCAGGTTGACGCGGTAGCCGCCAGAGGGAACGCGAGGTCCGGACGGCGCGACGCCAGCCCCGCCGCCTCGCCGGGCGCCGACAGGTCGACGGCGAGGCAGTCGCAGGTGCCGGCAAAGCCCGGAGGCGGCGTCGGCGCGACCACGTCGGCCAGGGTGAGGCGATGCACGGCCTGCCCGTCCAGGCCGGCACCCTGCGCCAGTCGTTCGGCCAGCTTGCGGGCGGCCCCGAGGATAAGGATGTGCATCGCGTTACGCTCCTGCTGTCGGGCCTGGGTGTCGGGGGCGGTGCGGCCCGTCCCGTGTGGCGGCGCGCTGGCCGGTGCCGGCGGCTTCGGTTGTCCGCGTCACCGGACCGCGTTTCCGGTTGTGAACACTGTTCACGGATTCAGGTGCTTTCCCGCACTGCCAACTGGCAGCCGACATCCACCCGGGCCGGGCCGGCGGGGGCGCTTGCCACGCGCGCCAGCAGCTTGCGGGCGGCGATCTCGCCGATGTCGCGACGGGGCGAAATGATGGTGGTCAGGGTCGGGCTGGTCAGGGCGCCGATGCCGAGCCCGTTGAAGCCCGCGATGGCGATCCGCCCGGGAACGGCGATGCCTTCGCGGGCGGCACGCAGGAGGGCGCCCACCGCCAGGTCGTCGTTGGCGAAGAACACGGCGTCGAGCTCCGGCGCCCGCTCGAGCACCGCGAGCAGCTCGCGCCCCCCGACCTCCGGGCTGGAGCTGTCGGAATGCGCGAACGGCGGCCGTCGCTCCAGCCCGGCCTCGGCGAGGGCGCGGTCGAGGCCGCGGAAGCGCTGCATGGCGCGGTAGTCGGCCTCCAGCCGGCCGCCGACGAAGCCGATCCGCCGGTAGCCGCGCTCGATCAGGTGGCGGCCCATCATGGCGCCGGCCTTGAGGTGCGACAGCCCGACGTTCATGTCGATCGGCCGTCCCGCTTCCATCACCTCCACCACCGGGCGGTTGCAGCCGCGAAGCAGCGCGTCCGTACGCCTGGCGTGGCGCAGGCCGGCGACGATGATCCCGGCCGGCGACCAGCCGAGCAGGGTCGACACCAGCTCGGTTTCGCGTTGGAGGTCGTACTGGGTGTTGCCGAGCAGCAGCTGGTAGCCTTCGGCCTCCAGCACGGTCTGCACGCCCTGGATCACCTCGATGAACACCGCGTTGGAGAGCGACGGCACGATCACCGGCACGACGCGGCTGTGGGAGGACGCGAGCATGCCGGCGACGCGGTTCGGCACGTAGCCGAGTGCTGCCACCGCCTCGTCGATCTGGGCGCGACGGGAGGCGGACACGCTGTCCGGGGTGTTGAGGGCGCGCGAAACCGTGATCGGCGCGACGCCGGCACGCTCGGCGACGTGCTTCAAGGTCACGGCGCGCGGGCGGTCGCTGCGATGCGAGGCGTTCTGCTGGCCCATGGCCGGCATCCTAGCCGCCGCCGACGCCGGCCGCCACAGCGGCAGCGCGGCCGATAAACCCCAACATGATGGTTGCGCTACCATGATCGGGGGAATAAGCTCGGTGCAAATGCCGGCCGATGGTGCAGCGCAACGGTGCAGCGCGGAACGCCGTGGCGAGAAGTGTGGAGAACACGGGAAGGATGTCCAGGAGCATGGAGCGATGCCGCATTTTGTAGCTGCCACTGGTTCCGGACGCAGCGGAACCTTGCGCGCGACCGATATCAGCAAGAGCTATGGCAACGTGCCGGTGCTCCGGGGCCTGAGCGTGACGTTCCGTCCCGGGCGCATCCACACCACCATGGGCGAGAACGGTGCCGGCAAGTCCACCCTGATCAAGGTGGTGGCGGGCGTCGTGCAGCCCAACGGCGGCACCCTGCAGCTCGACGACGCGACGCTGAGCCTGGCTTCGCCGCACGACGCGCACGTGCACGGCATCTATCTGGTGCCGCAGGAGCCGGCGCTGATGCCGGAGCTGACGGTGGCGGAAACCATGTTCGTGGGGCAGCTACCGACCACCGGACGCTGGGGCCGGATCGACTGGGCGGCGATGCGGGCCCGGGCGCAGGACGCGCTGCAGGCACTCGGCCTCGACATCGACGTGGACGCGCAATCGCGCCGGCTGTCGATCGCACAGCAGCAGCAGGTGGAATGCGCCAAGGCGCTGCTTCGCGGCTGCCGGGTGATCCTGTTCGACGAGCCGACCTCGCCGCTGACCACGCACGAGGTCGACCGGCTGTTTTCCACCATGCGCAGGCTGCGCGACGAGGGCTACACGCTGGCCTTTATCAGCCACCGCATGGACGAGGTGCTGGACATATCCGACGACATCAGCGTGCTTCGCGACGGGGCCCTGGTGGACAGCGTGGAGCGGGAGGAGTTCGACCGCACGCGCCTCCTGTCGCAGATGGTGGGGCGCGAGATGCGCACCATCCCCAGGCGCTCCTGGTCGTCCGCGACGACGGAGGCGGTGCTGACGGTGGAGGGGCTGGCGCATGCGCCCAGCTTCACCGATGTCGGCTTCACCCTGCACCGCGGCGAGATCCTCGGGCTGGCGGGGCTGGTCGGCGCCGGCCGGACCGAGATCGCCGAAACCATCTTCGGGCTGCGCCGACGCGATGCCGGAAGCGTGGTGCTGGACGGCGTGCCGATCAGCGGGCTGCAGACGCACGAGATCATACGCAAGGGCCTGGTGTATGCGCCGGAGGATCGTGCCCGCCATGGTGCCGTGCTGCCGATGACGATCGCGCAGAACGTGTCGGCGGGTTTGATCGAGCGGGTGCGCCGGCGCTTCGGGCTGATGGACCGCGCGGACGAGGACCGCATCGGCGCCGAAACGGTGTCGCAGTTCCAGGTGCGCTGCGCCGGCACCGACCAGTTCCTGCGCGAGCTGTCGGGCGGCAACCAGCAGAAGGTGGTGTTCGGCAAGTGGATGGGGTTGTCGCCCGCGGTGGCGATCCTGGACGAGCCGACGCGCGGCGTGGATGTCGGCGCCAAGGACGAGATCTACGAGCTGATCGAGGCGCGTGCCCGGGCCGGCACCGCGATCCTGGTGATCTCGTCCGAGATGGAGGAGCTGGTGCGGCTGTGCGACCGCATCCTGTCGATCTACGAGGGGCGCATCGTCGCCGAGCTGCGCGGCGACGGGATCACACCCGAGCGCCTGGGCCGCTCCTACCTGAGCCATGCCGGGCTGGGAGCGGCGGCATGAGCGCGCCGGCGCAGGCCGTGGCGGGGTCCGCGGTTACTTCCCGTCGCGGCCGGACGCGACGCCTGCGACGCGACGTGCGCGAGATCGCGCTGGTCGCGGTGACGATCGCCACCGTGCTGCTGGTGGGCGCGTTCCACCGCGACTTCATGTCGCTGCAGAACCTGCGCTTCATGCTGCTGGGCTGCGTGGTGCTGTCCTTGTTGTCGCTGGGCCAGACGGTGGTGATCGCCACACGCGGCATCGACCTGTCGGTGGCGCCGGTGCTGGGCTTGAGCGCCATGGTGACTGGGCTGATGGCGCAGACCGGCGGGCTGCCGCTTTATGCGGCGTTCGCGATCGCGCTGGCGATCGGGCTGGTGCTGGGCACGCTGAACGGTTTGCTGGTGGCGCGGCTGGCGATCCCGCCGATCATCACCACGCTCGGCACCTACAGCCTGTACAGCGGCCTGATCTTTCTCTACTCCAACGGCACCCAGGTGGACGCGGTGCCGCGATCGTATGCGATCCTGGGCAACGGTGTGCTGTTGAGCGCGCTGCCGGTGCCGATCCCGGTGCTGGTGCTGGGCGTGGTGCTGCTGCTGATGTGGTTCGTGATGGGCCACACCCGGTTTGGCCGCGCGATCCTGGCGATCGGCAACAACCAGCAGGCGGCCTACAACGCCGGCATCCCGGTCACCGCGACCCAGGTCGGCGCCTACACCATTTCCGGCGTGCTGGCGGGCCTCGCCGGGCTGATGTTCCTGTCTTACACGGGCTCCGCCACGGTCACCACCGGCACCGGCGATCACATGGAGCTGCAGTCGATCGCGGTGGCCCTGATTGGCGGCACGGCGATCGCGGGCGGGCGCGGCAGCGTGCTCGGCACCGTGCTGGGCTCGCTGTTCCTGAGCGTGATCCTGACCGCGCTGGTGTTCGTGCACGTGCCGCCGATCTGGTACTCGGCCGGCGAAGGGGTGATGATCCTGCTGGCGGTCACCGCCGGAGGATCGCGGACATGAGTGCTGGTCGCAGCGAGGCACGCAACGAAGTGACGGCGCGCCGCGGCGCCATGCGCCGGCTGCCGCTCGGCAACTGGGAGCGGGCGCTGCTGGTGCTGCTGGTGCTGGTGACGATCGGGCTGGTGGCGGCGGTGCCGGGCTTCTATTCCGGCTTCGGCGACTTCCTCGGCTTGTTCGAGAACTTCCTGCCG
>CAXSHC010000035.1:0-15001 GCA_964236745.1 uncultured Acetobacteraceae bacterium | reverse complement strand
CAGGACTGGAACACCTTCATCTACAACCTGGGCCGCAACGAGGTGCGCGGCTTCATGATCGCCAGCGGGCTGTTCTGGCTGCGGCACTTCCATGTCGACGGACTGCGCGTCGATGCGGTCGCGTCCATGCTGTATCGCGACTACAGCCGCAAGGAAGGCGAGTGGGTGCCGAACCATCATGGCGGGCGGGAGAACCTGGAGTCGATCGCGTTCCTGCAGGACCTCAGCCGGGCGGTGAAGGAGGTGGCGCCGGGCGCGATCCTAGTGGCGGAGGAATCCACGTCGTTCCCGCACGTGACCCGCCCGGCGGACGAGGGCGGACTCGGCTTCGACTACAAGTGGAACATGGGGTGGATGCACGACACCCTGCACTACATCGAGGGCGAGCCGGTGCACCGGAGATGGCACCACGGCGAAATCTCGTTCGGGCTGGTCTATGCTTTTTCCGAGCGCTTCGTGCTGCCGATCAGCCACGACGAGGTGGTGTACGGAAAGGGCTCGATGATCGGCAAGATGCCGGGCTCGGACGACTGGCAGAAGTTTGCCAACCTGCGTGCCTATTACGGCTTCATGTGGACCCATCCAGGCAAGAAGCTGTTGTTCATGGGCAGCGAGATCGCGCAGTGGCGGGAGTGGAACCACGATACCGGGCTGGACTGGCACCTGCTCGACACGCCCGCCAACCGTGGGGTGCAGTTGCTGCTGCGTGACCTGAACGCGGCGTATCGCGGCGAGCCGGCGCTTCACAGCCGGGACGCGGAGCCCGACGGCTTCCGCTGGGTGGTGCTGCACGATGCCGACCAGAGCGTGTTCGCCTGGCTGCGGTTCGGCCATTGGGGGCAGCGGCCGGCGCTGGTGGTGTGCAACTTCACGCCGGTGGTGCGTCACGGCTATGTGGTCGGCGTCAGCCAGGCCGGCGACTGGGAGGAGCTGCTGAACAGCGACGCCGCGCGCTATGGCGGGTCCAACGTGGGCAACCACGGGGCGGTGACGGAGGCCGAGGTGCCGATGCACGACCAACCGGCCTCGCTGACGCTGACGCTGCCGCCGTTGTCCACCCTGATTTTGGTGCCGAAGGCATGAGCGTCGACGACGAACTGCTCCAAACGCTGGCGGAGCGCGCCGGGCTGTCGACCCGGTGGGAAGACGCGTTCGGCAAGGTGCACGCGGTCTCGCCGGACAACCTCCAGGCGGTGCTCGGCGCGCTGGGGCTCGATGCACGGTCGGACGGCGACGCGCGCGCGCTGATCGACACCCTGCAACGGGAAGACGCGGCGCTGTCGCCGCGGCTGACCGGGGACGCAGGCGGCGAGCTGGTTTTGCCCGTCCGCCCAGGCGCGTGGCGGATGCAGGACGAGCATGGCGGCGTTTCCTCCGGGACCGCCATGGCGCGGGATGGCGGGGCGTGCGTGCTGCTGCCGTCGGAGCCCGGCTACTACCGGCTGGAGATCGACGGGCGCGAGACCGGCGTCGCGGTGGCGCCGCCGCGCTGCTTCGGGATCGCGGATGCGTTCGCGGCGCCCGGGCTTGAGCGTGGCCATGCGCCGCGCGGCTGGGGGCTGGCGCAGCAGCTTTATGCCCTGCGCCGTCCGGGCGATGGCGGCGTCGGGGATTTCGAGGCCCTGGCGGAGTTCGTGCGCGAAGCCGCCGCCCACGGCGCATCAGCGGTGTCAATCAGCCCGGTGCACGCGCAGTTCTCCGCCGACCCTGACCGGTTCAGCCCGTATGCGCCGTCCAGCCGCATCATGCTCAACGTGCTGCACGTCGCGGCCGATGATCCGGGCGAGGAAGCGGCGCGGCTGGAAACGCTGGAGCTGGTGGACTGGCCGGCGGCGGGACGCGACCGGCTGTTGCGGCTGCGGCGCGCCTTCGATGCCGGGGTCGCGGATGACGGGTTTGCGGCGTGGCGCGCGGCCCAGGGCGACAAGCTGGAGTCGCACGCGCTGTTCGAGGCGCTGCACGCGCATCTGTGGCGCGAAGACGGCGGCGCGTGGCACTGGAAGGACTGGCCGGAGCCGTTCCGCGATCCGCATGCGGCCGGCGCGGTCGCCTTTGCCGCCGCCAATCCGGACGAGGTTACGTTCCATGCCTGGCTGCAGCATCGCGCCGATCGCGAGCTGGGCGTGGCGCAAAAGGCGGCGAGCGATGCCGGGATGGCGATCGGCCTGGTGTCAGACCTGGCGGTAGGCACGGATTCCGGCGGCAGCCATTGCTGGAGCCGAAAGCCCGAAACTCTGATCGGGCTGACGGTGGGAGCACCACCCGACCTGCTGCAGCGCAACGGGCAGAACTGGGGCATCACCGCGTTCTCCGGACGCGGCCTGCGGGCGAACGGGTTCCGCGCCTTTATCGAGATGCTGGAAGGCTCCATGCGCCATGCCGGCGGGGTGCGCATCGACCATGCCATGGGGTTGAACCGGCTGTGGGTGATCCCTGAAGGCCACAGCGCCGCCGACGGGGCCTATCTACGGCTGCCGGAGGCGGACCTGATCAGGCTCACCCGCCTCGAGTCGGTGCGCAACCGGGCGATCGTGCTGGGCGAGGACCTGGGAACGGTTCCGGCCGGGTTCCAGGACCGGTTGCAGGCGGCCGGCATCGATGGCATGCGCGTGCTGTGGTTCGAGCGCGACGAGAAGGGGTTCAACTCGCCCGGCGGCTGGACGCGACAGGCCAGCGCCATGACCAGCACGCATGACCTGCCGACTGTGGCGGGGTGGTGGAAGGGGCACGACATCGGCACGCGCCGCGTTCTTGGCGGGACGGAAGCGGACGAGCAGCGCGAGCTGGCGGAGCGGGCGACAGCGCGCACCGAGCTTTGGGCGGCGATGCAGGCGAGTGGCGCCGCGTCGGGGCCGATGCCCGCGGTGTGGGACACGGTTCCGGTGGTGGATGCCGCGGTGGCACAGGTTGGCGGGTCGGCGTGCGAGCTGGCGATGGTGCCGACCGAGGACGCGCTCGGCCTGGAAGAACAACCCAACGTTCCGGGCACCGTGTCTGAGCAGCCGAACTGGCGCCGCCGCCTGCACGATCCGGTCGGGATGGTGTTGTCCGGGGAGCGGACCACGCTAAGGCTGCGTCGTCTGGAGCAGCAACGGCGCGGTTGATCATGGCTGGAGCTTTTGTCCCAATCGGTGCAACTTGGCTCCGTGGCGGCGCTTAGTCTTGCGTTAAGATGCCGTCACGGCGGTTGTCCCCAACGCCAGACCAGTCGAGCAGCCTTTTGCTCGCGCCAGGCAACCGGTGGCCCGATAAAGGGAGAATGCCATGAGCAGACTGGTCGTCGTGTCAAACCGGGTGTCGATCCCAACTGGCGATGCCAAGGCGGGCGGCCTAGCGGTGGCGCTGAACGACCTGATGGAACGGCAGGGCGGGTTGTGGTTCGGCTGGAGCGGCCGGATGTCGGAAGGCGCCGGCTGCCAGGTTCCGGAGATGGTGCAACACGGCTCGGTCGAGTATGCCACCGTCGACCTGACGCCGTCCGAGCACGAGTTGTACTACAACAACTTTTCCAACGGCACGCTGTGGCCGCTGATGCACTCGCTGCCCGAGCAGATGAATTTCGACCGTCGTAGCCTGCAGGGCTACCGGGCGGTGAATGCCCGCCTGACCGATGTGCTGCTGCCGCTGCTTCGGCCCAACGACACCATTTGGATCCATGACTATCACCTGCTGGCGATGGCGGCGGTGCTTCGTGCCCGCAACGTGACCTGCCCGATCGGCTTCTTCCTGCACACGCCGTTCCCGAGCCCGGACATGATCTCCGGCGTTCCGGACGCGGCGTCGTTCATACGCGACCTGCTGTCCGCCGACCTGCTCGGGTTCCAGACCGCCAACGACGCGGAGAACTTTTCCGCCTCCGCGCAGCGCATTGCGGGGGCGGCGCGCCTGGCGGGAGGCGGGCTGCAGCTCGGCAACCGGCAGATACGCGTCGGTGCGTTCCCGGTGGAGATTGATCCGGGCGACTTCGCGGAGATGGCGGCGGAAGCGCATGGCTCGGCGGACACCGAGCGCCTGCGCCGCAGCCTGGACGGGCAGAGCCTGATCCTGGGCGTCGACCGCATGGACCCGACCAAGGGGCTGCGCCACCGGCTGGCCGGATATCGCCGGCTGATCGAAAGCCGGCACGAGTGGACGCGCCAGACCACGTTTCTGCAGATCGCGGCGGCGAGCCGCCAGGACGTGGATGCATACCAGACGCTTCGCGACGATCTGGAAGGTGCTGCCGGGGCGATCAACGCGCGGCTGGGCGAGTCTGACTGGGTGCCGCTCCGGCTGATCAGTCGCGGCGTGCCGCGCGATGCCATCGCCGGATACATGCGCGAGGCGCGGATCGGGCTGGTGACGCCGCTTCGTGACGGCATGAACCTCGTGGCCAAGGAATATGTGGCGGCGCAGGACCCGGACGATCCGGGCGTGCTGGTGTTGTCGAAGTTCGCGGGAGCCGCGCGCCAGCTTGGGGCGGCCATCCTGGTCAACCCGGTGGACCCGGACGAGATCGCAGACGCGCTGGACCTGGCGCTGCGCATGAGTCGCCCGGAGCGCCAGGATCGCTGGAAGGCGTGCTGGGAAGCGATCAAGGACGCGTCGGCGCTGGGCTGGGGCCGGTCTTTCGTGTCCGCGCTGTCCCGAGCGGGCGGCGAGGTGCCGCGTCCGGCGCGGCCGGCGCGCGTGGCCGATCATCCGGCCGAGCGACGCACCGGGACGGGCAACGACATACGCATCGTGTCCACCCAGCCGGGGTCGCGCTCGGTCAACTGAGCGGGCTGGGTAGCGGGGGAACGTGGCCGGGCGGATAGCCCGGCCAAGCTTGAACTTGGCCTATCCTTTTGACTCCGCTCCCTGTGACGCGGGCGTCGCAATCCTGCCGTACTGCCGCCATACGGGGATGGCCTGCTCGCTGTGACGAGCGGAAGGGCTGGTTCATGGCGTTGCCGACGCGAAACGGGTCAAGACCGGCTGCAGGGGGCTTTGCGCGCCTGCTTGCGTTGCTTGGCCTATCGGCAGTGACAGTGCTGGCCGCTCCTGCGTCGAGCCTAGCGCAGCGGCATGATGGTGGCTTCGGCGGCCATCCGGGCGGGTTTGGTGGGTATCGGAGCGGATATGGTGGCCGGCCAAGCGGGTTTGGTGGACATCCGGACGGGTTTGGCGGACGGCCTGGAGGCGTCGGCGGTCACGGGATGTTTGGCGGCGGTGGCGGCGGGCACGGCTTCGGCGGGCATGGCTTTGGCGGGCACAGCTTCGAAGGTGGCCGGAACTTTGCTGGTGGACATGGTTTCGCAGGGCGCGGCGCACCGTCGTTTGCCGGATACATCGGCGGGTTCGCGGGACGGCGGGATGCCGTTCGCGGCGTCGGTGGATGGCGCCGGGAACATGGGCGTTGGCTGCCGCTAGGGGTCGGCATCGGCGCGGGCGCGCTGGTGGGCACGGCGCTAGCCGGGCGCTGGGAGCGCGGCGGCAGCTGGTATGGCGACGGCGGCTGGTGGCGATCTGAGTATGGCTGGAACCAGTCGGCGTGGTCCTGGAACGACGCCGAGGTTATTGGCGGTCCGGCGGCGTTGTTCGCAACGCCCTTCGTGGTTTACGCCCCGCCGCCGCTTTATGTAGCACCGCCACCGATCGTGCTAGGCGTACCGGCGGAGTTCGCCGGTCCCGTCGCGCTGCCCGCGCCGCCACCCGTGGTCGCGCCGGCACAGGAGTTCTATGCGGCGGTGCCGCCGCCGATCCTGGTGCCGCCGCCGCCACCGTTGCTGATCGCGGCCGAGCCGCCGCCGGTGGTGTTCGCGCCGCAGGTGTATCCGCTGGTGATCGGGCCGCCGCTGCTTGGGCTCACCACAGCGTATCTCGGTGAGGTCGACGTGGGTGGCTGGCAGCGGGACTGGCGCGGCACCGGCTGGGGGATCTGGCGTGGCGGACCCGGTTACCCGGGCTATGGCTACGGACGAGGCTACGAGCGGAGCGACGGGCGAGGTGAGCGGCTTCGTCCGGTGCTGGGCGCCGCCATCGCCAGCGGCGTGGTCGGCGGCCTGATCGCGGCCAGGGGCGGCTGGCACCACGACCGCGGTGGGCCTTCGCGGCGGTGGGGCGAGGATCGTCGTGGCGGACATGGCTGGCCGGGCGGCTGGCATGGCGGGGGCGACGGTGGGCGCGGCTTTGGCGGCGGTTGGGGCGGCGGTGGACACGGTGGCGGTTGGGGCGGGCATGGCGGCGGTCACGGTGGACGCTGAGCGCGGCGGCAGGGGGAAGCATACGATGAAGTACACGACCATCCGGGTCCTGGCGCTGGTGTTGGCCGCTTCGCCGCTGGCGGCGTACGGCGCCGGTGCCGCCACGGCGCCGCCGCAGCAGACCGAGCAGCAGGCGGCGGACCAGCGGATCCAGACGCTGCAGGCGGCGCTGCAGATTACGCCGCCGCAGATGGCGCAGTGGAACAGCTTCGCCGGCGCGATGCGCGACAATGCGGCCGCCACGGACGCGCTGTTCCGCAACCGCGCCGCCGGCGCCGCGACCATGAATGCCCTCGACAACATGAAGTCCTATGCCGCAGTGGCGCGGTCCTATGCCGACAACACGCAGAAGCTGTCGGACGCATTCGGGACCCTTTACGCGGCGCTGTCGGATGCGCAGAAGCAGGTGGCGGACCGGCTGTTCCGGCAGCAGGCGGAACACCAGACCACCACGAAGTAGCCGCACCCGGCGGCCGTGTTGCGCAGGCGGGCGGCATCGGCCAGAACCGCCTCATGGCGCCTCCCCTGCTTCTGCTCCAGGACATACGGCTGACCCTTGGCGGCGCGCCGCTGCTGGACGGCGCCGGCTTCGGCGTGTCGGCGGGCGAGCGGCTGTGCCTGGTGGGGCGGAACGGGTCGGGGAAGTCGACCCTGCTCCGCATCGCGGCGGGCGAGCTGCTGCCGGATTCAGGCACGCGGTTCCTGCAACCGGGCACCACGCTGCGCACCCTGCCGCAGGAGCCCGACCTGTCCGGCCATGCCACCACGCTGGACTACGTCCGCGCCGGGCTCGGGCCCAACGATCCGGGGCATCGTGCGGGCGCCCTGCTGTTCGAGCTCGGGCTGGACGGGACCGAGGACCCGCGTCGGCTGTCCGGCGGCGAGGCGCGGCGGGCGGCGCTGGCCCGTGCCTTGGCCCCTGCCCCGGACCTGCTGCTGCTGGACGAGCCCACCAACCACCTCGACATGCCGACCATCGAGTGGCTGGAACGCGAGCTGCTGTCGTCCTCGGCGGCCATGGTGATGATCAGCCACGACCGGAGGCTGCTGCAAACGCTGTCGCGTAGCGTGGTGTGGCTGGACCGCGGCAGCACGCGTCGTCTCGATCAAGGCTTCGGTCGGTTCGAGACCTGGCGCGAGGAGGTGCTGGAACAGGAGGAGCGCGACTCGCACAAGCTCGACCGGCAGATCGCGCGGGAAGAGGACTGGATGCGCTATGGCGTCACCGCACGGCGCAAGCGCAACGTGCGCCGGGTGGGCGAGCTGGCGGCGCTGCGGCAGGCCAGGCGGGAAGCGGTGCACAACCCGCAGGGGCTGAAGCTGGAAGCCAGCGGCACGGGTTTGTCGGGCAAGCTGGTGGCGGTGGCGGAAGGGGTGTCGAAATCGTTTGACGACCGGACGATCGTTCGGAACCTCGACCTGCGGGTGCTTCGCGGCGATCGGCTCGGCATCGTCGGCGCCAACGGGGCTGGCAAGACCACCCTGCTGCGCCTGCTGACCGGGCTGGACACGGCGGATGACGGCCGGATCAAGCTCGGCTCCGCACTGTCGGTGGTGACGCTGGATCAGCAGCGGCGCAGCCTGGATCCGGATGCCACCCTGTCCGCGACGCTGACCGGCGGCGCCGGCGACCAAGTGCAGGTGGGCGACGAGAAGCGCCACGTGATCGGCTACATGAAGGACTTCCTGTTTCGGCCGGAGCAGGCGCGCACACGCGTCGGCGTGCTGTCCGGCGGCGAGCGCGGGCGGTTGATGCTGGCCTGCGCGCTGGCGCGTCCGTCCAACCTGCTGGTGCTGGACGAGCCGACCAACGACCTCGACCTGGAAACCCTGGACCTGCTGCAGGAGATGCTGGGCAGCTATTCCGGCACCGTGCTTCTGGTCAGCCACGACCGCGACTTCCTGGACCGGGTGGCGACCTCCGTAGTGGCGGCCGCCGGCGACGGGCGGTGGACCGAGTACGCTGGCGGCTACAGCGACATGCTAGCCCAGGGGGGCGGCGTGGCGGGAGGGTCGGCGGAGGCGGTCGGCACGCCGGGCAGGCGCCCCGCCGCGTCTGCCAGGGCGGCGAAGCCGGTGGCACGCAAGCTGTCGTTCAAGGACAAGCACGCGCTGGAGCGGCTGCCAGGCGAGATCGCGACGCTGGAAGCCGAGATACGGCGCCTGCGCGAGGTTCTGGGCGACGGTGCGCTGTATGGGCGCGAGCCGGCGCGCTTTGCCCGGTCCACGGAAGCCCTGGTGGCGGCGGAAGCGGCGCTGGCGGCGGCGGAGGAGCGCTGGCTGGAGCTGGAGCTGCTCCGGGACGAGGTGGGCGGCGGTTGAAACGGTTCCGGTCGTTGCCGTAGCCGTTGCAACAAAGCCTGCCAGTGGGGCGTTCGGAAAAGGTTGCTCAAGACCGGCAGGACGATCCGATGGTCCACGACACCCCGATTGGCGCGATTCGTGCGCGTGCCTACACCATCCCCACCGATGCGCCCGAGGCCGACGGCACCATTGCCTGGACGTCCACCACCCTGGTGACCGTGGAGGTCGAGGCGGGCGGGCGGACCGGGTTCGGCTATACCTATGGCGCAAACGTTGCCGCGGCGCTGATCGTGGGCACGCTCGCGGAGGTGCTGCACGGGCAGGACGCGATGGACGTGCCGACTGCGTGGCGGGCGATGCAGGGTGCTGTGCGCAACATGGGGCGCTCCGGCATCGCGGCGACAGCGATCTCTGCGGTCGATCTCGCGCTGTGGGACCTGAAGGGCAAGTTGCTCGACCTGCCTCTGGCCACCCTGCTCGGGCGCGCCCGCGATGCAGTGCCGATCTACGGCAGCGGCGGCTTCACCTCCTACGACGACAGGACGTTGCAGCGCCAGCTCGCCGGTTGGGTGGAGCGGGCTGGCTGCCGATGGGTGAAGATGAAGATCGGCTCGGAGCCGGAGCGCGATCCGGCGCGGGTCGCGGCGGCCAAAGCGGCGATCGGCGATGCGGTGCTGTTCGTCGACGCCAATGGCGCTTTCGATCCGAAGCAGGCGATCCTGATGGCGGAGATGTTGCAGGAGCAGCAGGTGGCGTGGTTCGAGGAGCCAGTGTCCTCGGACGACGTGGCCGGGCTCGCCTTCGTGCGTGCCCGTGCGCCGGCGCGGATCGAGGTAACGGCGGGCGAGTATGGGTATGACGCCGACGACTTCCGGCGCTGGCTGGAGCGCGACGCGGTCGACGTACTGCAGGCGGATGTCACGCGTTGCGGCGGCGTCACGGGCTTCCTGCAGGCGGGTGCCCTGGCGGACGCGCATCATCGCGACCTGTCCGGGCATTGCGGGCCATCCGCGCACCTCCACGTCGCATGCGTGGTGCCGCGGCTGCGCCACCTGGAATGGTTCCACGACCACGTGCGCATCGAGCACATGCTGTTCGACGGCGCGCCGGTGCCGGAAAACGGGGCGATCCGGCCCGACCCGTCGCGCCCCGGCATCGGGGTTGCGCTGAAACACCAGGATGCCGAGCGCTTCGCTGCTTGACCGCGACCGACCGCAACAGGATTGCACCGACGCATGATTTCCCTACCCGACCTTCTTATACCCTCCCGCAGCGGGCGCGACGCGCAGGCGCGACAGGCGCTGGCGACGCTAGCTCGCCGCGTGTCGGCGCTGCGCAACGCCTCGCCCGTCCCGATGCCTCCCGCGGTTCTGGCGCCGGGTGGGCCGCCGGTCGTGAGATCGGTGGTGGTAAGCTCGGCGCAGAAGCTGAACCAAGCGTCCGGCGTGTTGGCGTTCTCGGTGCTGACCGACAGCGCGCTGGAGCATTATCGCGGAAGCTTCCGCAACAAAGCGATGTTCACGCCCCTGGTGGTGTCCGCCCTGGCGCTCGCCGCCAGCGTGCACGGCACCGCGGACGACCGGGCGGACGTGCACGTGGTGCGCGACGTGGTGTTCGGGCTGACTGCGGTGACCGGCCTGATCGGCACCGCGTTCCACGTCTACAACGTGGGCTCGCGGCAGGGCGGCTACAGCTGGCTCAACTTCTTCTACCGTGCGCCAATCGGGGCACCGATGGCGATCGCGATCAGCGGCGTGCTCGGCAACATGTCAGAGCGGCTGCGCAAGACCCCGAAGGGCACACCACCGACCCTGTACGGCCTGGACGCGGGCAAAGCTTTGTCGGTGTTCACGGCAATCGGCCTCGCCGGCGCCACCGGGGAAGCATGGTTGCTGCATTTCCGCGGCAACTTCCAGAACCCGTTCATGTACACGCCGATCACCATTCCGCCCGCTTCCGGCGCCCTGCTCGCGGACGCGGCGCTGCGTGGCGGAGCGACGCGACGCACGGCCGCGCGGGCCGGGATGATCGCGACCGCGCTGGCGGGCCTGGCCGGCACCGGCTTCCACATGCGCGGCGTCGCCCGGATGATGGGCGGGTGGCGGAACTGGACGCAGAACCTGCTCGACGGGCCGCCGATCCCGACGCCCCCTGCCTTCACCGGGCTTGCCCTCGCCGGGTTTGCCGCCCTTGACCTGCTGGAGCGACGCGATGACTGACGGGCTCCCTCGCTATCCGGGCTATGACGTGCTGCGCAAGCGCAACAGCGTGTCCTGGAACGATCCGACCCGGACGGCGATCGACCGACGCTTGTCGGTGGACCGTGACCCGCACACGTTGTCGGAAGCGGAGTTCGCCACGTTGCAGGCAATCTGCGACCGCGTGGTGCCGCAGGAGCAGGGGCCGGATTTCGTGCCGCTGGCGGCGTATGTCGACCAAGAGCTGACCCTCGATCTCAGCCTCGGCTATCGCTACGGCGGGCTGCCGCCGGCGAAGGAAGCCTGGCACCGGGCGATCGCGGCGCTGGATGCAGAGTCGCGCAAAGCGTTCGATGCGCTGTTCGTGGCCATCGACGCATCGCGACGCGACGTGCTGTTGCTGCGCATGCAGAAGGGCGAGCTGAAGGATCCGGCCTGGGGCGACATGGCGCCTGACCTGTTCTTCAAGCAGCACGTCCTGGTGGACATCGTGGCGGCGTACTACTCCCACCCGATATCCTGGAGCCGGATCGGGTTTGGCGGCCCGGCCAGCCCACGCGGCTACGTGCGTATGGGGTTCGGCATGCGCGACCCGTGGGAGGCGGCGGAAGCCAAGCCCGGCGAGGAAGCGAAAGCGGCAAGGAAGAACCGGAATGTCTGAGGAGATCCTTTCCAACCGCGAGCCGCTGCGCTCCGGGCTCGACCTGGATGCCATGCACCGGCCGCGAGCAAAGAACGGCCGCGCGCCGGATCCGCACGTCAAGGGCGGATGGTTCTCCATGCGCGAGTATCGCGAGGACGAGGCGGTGGACTTCGCCATCGTCGGCACCGGTGCGGGTGGCGGGGCACTGGCGGCGAGGCTGGCGGAGATGGGGTTCTCGGTGGTCGCGTTCGATGCCGGGCCGTTCTTCCGGCCGCTGGAGGATTTCGCGTCAGACGAGACGGCGCAGAGCCAGCTGTTCTGGACCGACCGGCGCGTCACCGACGGCGAGAATCCGCTCAAGCTCGGCAGCAACAACAGCGGCAAGGCGGTGGGCGGCTCCACCGTGCACTATGCCATGGTGGCGCTGCGTCAACGGCCGGAATCGTTCAGGTCGCGCACCAAGCAGGGCTTCGGCGCGGACTGGCCGATCGACTGGCGCGAGATGTGGCACTACTACACCGAGGCCGAGGACGCGCTGAAGATCTCGGGGCCGATCAGCTATCCCTGGGGGCCGAAGCGGCCGCGCTATCCGTATCGCCAGCACGACCTGAACGCGGCGGCGCTGACGCTGGCGAAGGGGGCCGAGGCGCTCGGCATCAAGTGGACGGAAACGCCGCTGGCGACGGTGTCGGCGCCGCGCGGCAAGTCGCCGCCCTGCGTGTATCGTGGGTTCTGCCGGGTGGGCTGCTCGACCAATGCCAAGCAGAGCATGCTGGTGACGTTCATTCCGCGCGCGATCCAGGCGGGGGCCGAGATACGCGACCTCGCCATGGTGGGACGGATCGAGACGGACAAGCAGGGGCTGGCGACCGGGCTGCACTACCACCGCGACGGTGCCTGGCGGTTCCAGCGCGCGCGCAACGTCATCGTCGCCGGCTACGCGATCGAGACGCCGCGGCTGCTGCTGAACTCGGCGACCGACCGCTTCCGGCACGGCCTTGCCAACTCCTCAGGCTTGGTCGGCAAGAACCTGATGACGCAGCTGAACGTGGCGGCGTGGGGCGAGATGGACGAGGAGGTGCGCTGGAACAAGGGACCGCCCTCGCTCGCCATCACCGAGCACTGGAACTACGACGACAAGAAGGACTTCCACGGCGGCTACATCCACATGAGCCAGGGGCCGCTGCCGGTGGAATGGGCCTCGGTGCATACCGGCGCGCGCGGGCTGTGGGGGCGCGCGCTGCAGGACGAGATGACCAAGTACAACCACATGGTCGGGCTCAAGATGGTCGGCGAGATGATGCCGCAAGAGCGCAACATGGTGACGCTCGCCGACGAGGAGGACCAGTACGGCCTGAAGGTGGCGCGCGTCACCTACAACTGGTGCGACAACGACAAGGCGATGGTGAAGCACTCGCTGGATTTCATGAGCCGGCAGCTCGAGGCGTCGGGGGCGAAGAACGTGTGGCGCCAGGAGGACGACACCAACCACCTCGCCGGCACCGCGCGCATGGGCGACAACCGGCGCACCAGCGTGGTCAACTCCGATTGCCGCTCCTGGGACATCCCAAACCTGTTCATCTGCGACGGCTCGGTGTTCCCGACCACGGGAGGCGTCAATCCGTCGCTGACGATCCAGGCGCTGGCGCTTCGCACGGCGGACCGGATCCAGGCGCTGGCGAAGCGGGGCGAGCTGTGACGGCGCCGGAAGCTTCGGCGTTCGCGGGGCTGGCGGGCGAAAGCTGCGTCGCCTGCCGTGCGGACGCGGCGCGGCTCGGCCCGGACGAGGTCGAGGCGCTGCTATCGCCGCTGCCGCAATGGACGCCGGGCGAGGACGGGCGCGTGATCTTTCGCCGCTACGCGTTCAACGACTTCGCGTCGGCTTTCGGCTTCGTGTCCAGCATCGTCGTCATCGCCGAGCAGCAGGGGCATCATCCCGACATCCGCTTCGGCTGGGGCTATGTCGAGGTGGACATGCAGACCCATTCGATCGTCGGCCTGCACCGCAACGACTTCATCGTCGCGGCACGCATCGAGCAGGCCTTTGCCGGTATCGACGAGGAGACACACTCATGAAGACGCGCAAGCTTGGCCGCGACGGCCTCGTCGTGTCGGCAATCGGACTCGGCTGCATGGGCATGTCGGAGTTCTACGGCGACCGCAACGAGGCCGGCTCGATCGAGACGCTGCATGCGGCGATCGACGACGGCATCACCTTTCTCGACACCGCGGACATGTACGGCAGCGGCCACAACGAGGAGCTGATCGGGCGGGCGATCAAGGGCCGGCGCGACGGGCTGGTGATCGCCACCAAGTTCGGCAACGTTCGCGGCCCAAACGGCGAGCACAAGGGCATCGACGGCCGGCCGGAATACGTGATCGCCGCCTGCGAGGCGAGCCTGAAGCGGCTCGGAATCGAGACCATCGACCTGTATTACCAGCACCGCGTGGATGCGAACACGCCGATCGAGGACACAGTGGGGGCGATGGCGAGGCTGGTGGCGCAGGGCAAGGTGCGCCATCTCGGCCTGTCGGAGGCGGCGCCCGCCACCATACGCCGTGCCCACGCGGTGCATTCGATCGCGGCGCTGCAGACCGAATACTCGCTGTGGAGCCGCGAGCCGGAGCAGGAGATCCTGCCGACGCTGCGCGAGCTCGGCATCGGCTTCGTGCCCTACAGCCCGCTCGGCCGCGGCTTCCTGACCGGGCAGTACAGGAGCATCGACGACTTCGCCGCGGACGATTTCCGCAGGCGGGCGCCGCGGTTCCAGGGCGAGAATTTCGGGAAGAACCTTGACCTAGTGGCGCAGATCGGGCGCATCGCGGAAGCCAAGGGCTGCACGCCGTCGCAGCTGGCGCTGGCCTGGGTGCTGGCGCAGGGCGACGACGTCGTGCCGATCCCGGGTACCAAGCGCGTGCGCTACCTGCGGGAGAACAACGCTTCGCTCGAGGTGGTGCTGACGCCCGGCGAGCTGGAGCAGATCGCGACGGCGATGCCGGCGGGGGTTGCGACGGGCGCGCGTTATCCGGAAGCGTCGATGGGTGCGCTGAATCGCTGAACGCGGAGAGCGCGCGTGGATGAAACCGAAGGGTTGAGGCGCTTTCCGCTGCGACGCCGGGCCTTCGTAATGAACGGGCTGATCGGGGGCATCACCTTAGCCGCCACACGCGGCGCGGACGCGCAGGTAATCCATACTGGCAGCGTGGGGCTGGTCGCCGAAGAGGTGCGCGTCCAGGTCGCAGATGGTGTGCTGCCCGCCTATCTGGCGCGGCCAAACGGGGTCGGCCCGTTTCCGGTGGTGCTGGTGATCGAGGAGATCTTCGGTGTGCACGAGTACATCAAGGATGTCTGCCGGCGGCTGGCGCATCAGGGCTTCCTGGCAGTAGCGCCCGAGCTGTATGCGCGGCTGGCCGACCTGTCGACCATGACGGACCCGCAGGAGATCGTGCGGAACGTGATCAGCAAGGCGCCGGACGCCCTGGTGCTGTCGGACCTCGAGGCGACCGCAAGCTGGGCGGATGGGCAACGCGGCGACCTGTCCCGCCTGGGCGTGATCGGCTTCTGCCGCGGCGGCCGCGACACTTGGCTTTACGCCGAGCATGACGGGCGGCTGAAGGCGGCGGTCGCGTTC
>CAXSHC010000034.1:13140-15278 GCA_964236745.1 uncultured Acetobacteraceae bacterium | reverse complement strand
AACCGCAGCGCCGCCTGGTCGCGACGGTCAGGTGCCACCTCGGGCAGATGCTGCAGCAGCGCATGCACCAGGCTGCCGCGACGGAACGCATGCCTGCGGCCGGATCCCGCCTCCAGCGGCGAGCGCAGCGCTGGCACCGGGCCGAGCCCGACATCGTCCGGCCGGCTCGGCGCCAGCGGACGCGGCAAGGGCGGCTCCGGCGGCGGCGGCTCCGGCCGCCAGGACGGCGCGCGCCCGGTCCAGGACGGCAGCGCTCCGTCCGGCGCCGCTGCCGGGGCATCCGGGGCAGCCTGCTCCGCAACCCCGTTCCGCTCCAGCACCAGCATCTCCCCGGGCCAGCCCAGCGCGAACGGGCGCGACGCGGCGCCCGCCGCCTCGAAGCCCTTGCGGCACAGCGGGTACCAGGCGCCGGGCGGCGGGCTGCCGCCGGGCTTGCGCCCCGGTTCCCAGCCGCACACCACCAGCCGGTCCGCCGCCCGCGTCAGCGCCACATACAGCAGCCGGTTGCTTTCCTCCTCCGCAGCCGCGCGCAGGCGGTCGCGCAGGCGACGCGTCGGCGCGGAACCGAGCTCGGCGCGCGGCACCCAGAACGGCAGCGCCATCGCGCCCGCCGCCGCGTCGCCGCCTCCTTCGCTCCAAAGCAGGTTCTCGTCCGTGGGCGGCACCGCGGTGGTGTCCGGCAGCACCACCAGCCGCGCCTGCAGCCCCTTGGCGCCGTGCGCGGTCATCACCCGCACCGCGTTTCCAGCCGAGTCCGGCTCGCGTCGCACCGTTTCCTCCGAGCGGCGCAGCCAATGCAGGAAGCCCTGCAGCGACGGCGGATGGTTCTCCGCATGGCGCAACGCCGCCGACAACAGCTCGTCCACCGGCTCGGCCGCTTCCGGCCCCAGCCTTCCCAGCAGCCGAGCCCGGCCGCCCAGCCGGCCCAGCGCCTCGCTCAGCAGTGCGTGCGGCGACACGAAGTCGACGCGTGCGAACAGGGTCGACAGCATGCTCCACGCCGCCTGCCAGTCCGGCCGCTCTCCCGCCCGCGCGCGCAGCTGTTCCCATAGCGACCGGCCGCCGCGCTCCACCGCCAGCGCCATCAGGCTGTCGTCGGACAGCCCGCCGATCGGGCTGGTCAGCACGCAGCCCAGCGACAGGTCGTCGCCCGGCAGCAGCAGCACGTCGCACAGCGCCAGCAGGTCCTGCACCGCGATCTGGTCCACCAGCCCGGTGCGCACCAGCGTCGCCACCGGCACCCCTTCCGCCTTGAGTGCCCGTATCAACGCGCGCACGAAGGCCGAGCGGCGCGGCACCAGCACCAGCACGTCGCCGGGCAGCAGCGTTGTCCCGCCGGTCTCGTGCACTCGCCCGACCTCGCCTGCGATCCAGCGCGCCAGCGTTTCCGCCAGGCGCTGCGGCGCGGACGCCTGGCCGCGGTTGCGCGACGGCGCCGACCACGGGTCGTCGGCGTCCGGCGGTTCCAACTGTTCCGGCGATGCGTCCGCTTCAGCCGCCGCCGCCGCCGCCGGCACCAGCGGCCACAGCTCGACGCAGCCCGAAGCGTTTGGCCGTGCGGAGTCGTGCCGCACGCGGCCCCTGCTGCCCGGCTCCACCACGCCGCGCGCCGCGTCCGGGTTCGCGAACACCTGGTCGACCAGCGCCAGCACCGGCACGGTGGACCGGAACGACACCGTCAGCTCCGGCTCGCGCCAGCCCGCATTGCCGTTTCGCACCCGGTCGCGGAAGCGCCCGTGCCAGTCGTGGAACGCTTTCGGATCGGCGCCCTGGAACGAGTAGATCGACTGCTTGTAGTCGCCCACCGCGAACACGGTGCGCGGCAGCGCCCGTTCGTGCTCAGCACCACGTCCGGCGAAGAAGTCCTCGGTCAGCGCGCCCGCGATCCGCCATTGCAGGTCCGAGGTGTCCTGCACCTCGTCCAGCAGCAGGTGGTCGATGCCGCCGTCCAGCTTGTAAAGCACCCAGGCCGATCCCGGGTCGGCCAGCAGCAGCAGGGTGCGGGCGATCAGGTCGTCGTAGTCCACCAGGCCGCGCGCCCGCTTGGTGTCGGCGTAGCGGCCCAGCACCGGACCTGCCAGGCGCAGCAGCGCCATGGTCAGCCCCACCATGCGGATGGCCCGGCGCTGGTCCTCCAC
>CAXSHC010000034.1:0-13130 GCA_964236745.1 uncultured Acetobacteraceae bacterium | reverse complement strand
GACGACGCTCTACATCTACCCCGAAGCCGCGGACGTGCGCGCGGCGGCGCGCGGTGTGCGTGCGGCGCTGGTCCTCCACCGCCGCCACCCGTTCCGCCTCGGCGACCAGTCCCGCCGCGATCTCCGGCCGCGCGTCCGCGAGCTTGCCGCCGACAAAGCCCTTGGACGCGCGCGGCTCGCCGGTTCCGGTCAGGAACAAGGCGCGCCACTGCTCCCACGCCGCCGCCCGCTCGGAATGCGACAGCGCCAGCCAGCCCGCGATCTGCTCTGCCTTCTTCCTCAACGCCGGCGTGCCGAGCTCGAGCGCCAGGCGGAGCAGCCGGCGCATCTACCCCTCGTCGGGCAGGCAGGACGCGGCCAGGATGCAACTGGCCTCGTCGGCGTGCCCGATCCCGGCCACGCGGCGAAGCGCTGCCTCGACCGCCCCGGGATCCCGTCCCAGCAGCGCCACCGCCGGTGCCAGCAGCGGCGCCTTGTTCTGCAGCCGCGCCACCAGGCGCACCGCTTCCGCCGCCCCCACCTGCCCCGCCAGCAGCGACAACGCGTCGCCCCGCGCTGGCGACGTTTGGGCCGCCGCCGCCAGGATCTCCTCCCAGGCGCGATTCAGGGCCGCGCGGGCATCGGTTTCCTCCACCAGCCGGAAATGCGGACTGACCGCCGCTTCCACCGGGAACCGGCGCAGCAGCGACTGGCAGAAGGCGTGGATGGTGCCGATGCGCATGCCGCCGGGCAGGTCCAGCACGCGGGCGAACAAGGCGCGCGCCGGCTGGCGCAGGGCGGCAGGCCCGCTTGCCCCGCCGTCGCAGCCGAGCCCGGCCAGGCGCCGGTCCAGCGACGCGTCGTCCAGCGTCACCCAGCGCCCCAGCTCGCGCTGCAGCCGGATCGACATCTCGGCGGCGGCCGCCTTGGTGAAGGTCAGGCACTGGATGCGCGCCGGGTCGGTGCCGGCGACCAGCCGTTGTTCCGCGTCGCCTGGCATTATTCGCGGCAGCATCAGGCGAAGCAGCCGGTCGATCAGCAGCTTGGTCTTGCCGCTGCCGGCCGACGCCGACACGAACGCCGACACGTTCGGATCCGACGCCAGCCCCTGCTGCCGGTTGGCCAGCGCCACCGCGTCCGCAACACCGCTCACGCTCCGTCCTCCCGGGCAGCGCTCCATTCCGCCACGCGCGCCAATTGCGCGTAATCCGGATAATCCGGCGCGTGGCCCGGGCGGGGATGCGACAGGTACGGCTGGTCCGGGTCATCATAGGCCGCCACCAGCGCGCCCAGCGCGCGCCAGCAGCGGTCCACCAGCGCCCGAAGCTCGTCGTCCGCCACCGGACGCCGTTCCCGCCCGGGATCGGCGCCGCCCGACAGCCGCCAATAAACGATCTCCGCCGCCGGCGCTTCCAGCTCCGGGCCGAACGCGCCGCGCAGCGCCATCGCCGCTTCCAGCACCAGCTGCGACGACCAGCCTTCCTGCACCGACCGCTCGCTGGGTAGGGTGCCGGTCTTGTAGTCGAACAACGCCAGGTTGCCGTCGGCGCGGCGCTCGATCCGGTCGGCGCGTCCGCTCAGCACGAAAGGCAGCCCGGACCGGGGCTCAAGCGTGGCGGTGCCGCCGATCTCGGTGCGCAGCACCGTCGGCGCCCCCTGCTCGCGGCGGAGCGCCTCCTCGCGCGCCACCCAGCCGGCGATGCGTCGCAGCCGGGGCCGCCACCATGCCGCCAGCGCCGGGCGCAAGCCCCGCCGGTCCAGCGCCGCGTCAAAGGCCCGCCCCAGCCCGGCAGCAGCGTCCGCTGGCCAGTGCGCGGGATGCGCGCCGAGAAACGCCGCCAGCGCCTCGTGCACGACCGTGCCGTAGTCGGCCGCGTCGGCCGCCTGTTCCAGCTCCGGCAGCGGCCGCAGGCGCAGCACGTGGCGGGCGTGCACGGCATAGGGGTCGCGCATCCAGGTCTCGATCTCGGTCACGCTCAAACGGCGCGGTCGCAGCCGCACCGGCGGGCGCGGCGCCGGCGGACGCACCGGCACCGCCGCCCCATCCGGCTGGTCCAGCCGGCGCAGCCAGTTGTTCGCGGGATGCATCGGCAGCGCCACGCCGCGGCCGGACAGGAACGCGTCCAGCCTGACCAGCCAGCGGGCCGGCACCGCGGGCGCGTTGTCACGCCGGCCCGGGCAGGACAGCACGAGCTCCGGCGCCGAGCAGCTGGCGGTCAGCCAGTCATGCGCCGCCTGCCCCACCGCTTCCTCCGGCGCCGGCAGCCCGACCCGAGCGCGCATCGGCCGGCTCATCCAGGGCCCCGGGTCGACCGCCGGCGGCCACACGGTTTCCGCAAGCCCACCCAGCACGATCAGCTCGGCCGTCTGCAGCCGCGCTTCCAGCAGGCCCCAGATGAACAAGCGCGGATGCTCGGCCGCGCCCTCGGCCAAGCCGCGCAGCACGCGCCGGCTCCGCACCGCGATCCGGGCCAGCGACGCGTCCAGCAGGCCACCCAGCACCGCGGGCGCCTGGTCCGGCACGCCCTCGCAGGACCGAACAAGTGCGGCCAGATGCAGCGCCAGGGCGTTGCCTTCCTCGCCCCCCCACAGGATCGCGGCCCCGTCGGACGCGTCGGTGGCGGCCAGCGCTTCCGCCGACCGCAGCAGCGCTTCCACCAGCGCCGGCACCGCGACCGATCGCTGTTCCGCCAGCTCCAGCATCGGCGACAGGCAGCCCAGCACGCGGTCGAGAAACGACTCGCACCCCGGATCCACGTCGCCGTTCGGCCCGAACAGCGCCCGGCGCAGCCCGGCCGGGCCCGGCGCCGGCGACGGGCCGCGCAGCGCGCGCAGCTCCAGGCGGCGGGCCTGGCTGCGGCATTCCGCCGGCGCGAGCCCCGCCGCCGCCAGCGGGTGCTTGAGCAGGGACAGAAGCGGCACCGGCGACAACCCTTCCAACACCGCCTCGGCAAGCAGACGCAGGAACACCGCGGGCGGGGTCGCAGCCAGGGGCTCGCCGGCGCTGTCGTCCACCGACACGCCCCAGCGTGCCAGCTCCACCGCCACGCGGCCGGCGAGCATCCGGTCCGGCGTCACCAGGGCGGCGCGCCTGCCCGGCACCTCCAGGGCTTCGCGCAGCACCAGGGCGACCGCCGCCGCTTCCTCCTGCTGGTCGGCCGGCGCAAGCCGGGCGATGCCCGCGGTGTCGACAGGCTCCGACCGGTCCATCCAGTCGCCCAGCGCGTGCTCCGGCAGCAGGGCGCGCGACAAGGTGCGCACGCGCGCTTCCGGCACCACCGCAACCCCGCGGGGGTCGTCCCAGCACTGGGCATCGTCGCGCCGCGCGCCCAGGTCCGCCAGCAGGCGCGCCAGTCCCGCCTGCGGATGGCTGGCCGGCAGGGTTTCCCAGGTCGCATCGTCCAGCACCTGTCTCGTGCCGCAATCCAGCCCGGGCACCACCACCTGCCCCCGTTGCAGCCGGGCGACCGCGCGCAGCAGCGCCACCACCGCCGGCGAGGCCGCGGTGAAGCCCGCCGCCCACACCGGATGCGCGGGCGGCTCGTCCTCCCAGCACCGCGCCTGCGCCCGGAGCAGCCCGACCTGGCGCGCCACCGGGTTGGCGAGCCCGTTCTCCGCCAGCCAGGCCGGCCAGGTCCGCGTGACGATCGACAGGAACTCCAGCGTCACCTGCCAATGCTCGGCGAACTCGGAAGCGGCCCCGGGCAGCGTCGTCGCCCCCGGCAGCGCCGTCGCCAGGTCGCATTCCGCCCGTTCCGCCTCGTCCATCAGCTCGGCCAGCGCCTGCGCCAGCGGCCAGGCCTGGTCCAACGTGGGCGCGGTGCCGAACCGGTTGCCGGCGGCCAGCACCATGCGGCTCAGCAGCGACAAACGCTGCATCGGCTCCACCGCCGGCAGGGCGTCGAGTAAGCCGCCCAGCGCCAGCGGCGCCTCGTCCAGCGCGCCGATCGCAGCGATCCGCGGCAGCAGCATCACCCGGCCCTCGGACAAGCGCAGGAACGCTTCCGACAGCGCCCGCGCGGCACGCCGCGTCGGCAGCAGGATCAGCCCGCGCGCCGCCAGGAGCGGGTCGCCGTCGCCGGCCTGGTCCAGCCACGCTTGCGCCAGCACGTCCAGGAACGGCAGGTGCAGCGGGATCGCGGCCAGGTTGAAGCTCATGTGGTGGCGGGCCCCAGCAGCGGGTCGCGCAGGGCACGCTCGGTATGGGCGATGTCGGACGGGCGGCTCAGATGGAACCACGGGCCGTCATGCACGATCGCGCGCATCCGGTCGGCAGCGATGGCCGCGTCCCACAGGGCGTTCATGCCGAACGCACCGTGGTGGATGCCGTCGAACAAGGCGGGCGACAGCACCTGCACGCCCGCGAACACATAGGGCACGATCTCGTTCTCGCGCCGGCGCCGCAGGTGGCCGAACTCGTCGATCGCGAAGTCCCCCTGCCCGACCTCGCCCACCACCGACGCGGTGCGCGCCACCAGCAGCAGCGCGTCGAGCGAGCGGGCGTCGAACCCGTCCGCCAGCCGCTTCAGCGCCGGCACCGGCCCGTCGAGCCAGAAGCTGTCGCCGTTCACCACCACGAACGGCTCCCCCGGCGGCAGGACGCCGGAACGCAGCGCCGCCAGCACGGCACCACCGGTATCCAGCAGCTCCGGCTCGGGCTGCAGCACCGTGCGCGGCTGTTCCGGCGCCCGCGCCGCCCGCGCCCGGAGCCGGTCCGCCACCTGTTCGGCATGCTGGTGGGTGTTGACCACCACCGTGCCGATCCCGGCCGCGTCGAGCCGGTCGAGCGCGTGGTCGAGCAGCGAGCGGCCGCCCACCGACAGCAGCGGCTTGGGCGTGTGGCCGGTCAAGGGCTGCATGCGGGTGCCGAGCCCGGCTGCCAGCACCATGCCCGTGCGCAAGGACACGCTCACGGACCGCCGGGCCCGGCCGGCAACCGGTCCGCCCAGCCCGCGATCGCCGCCACGCGCGGCATATCCAAGTCCACGTCCACGTCCGCACCGGCCGTCGCGCCGCCCGGCACATCGGCCATGCGCAGCGACACGCGCAGCGCGTCCGAAGGAACAAGCGGGCCGAGCCGGTCCGGCCATTCCACCAGCACCACCCCTTCCCGCGCCTCGTCCCAGCCGAGCTCCTCCAGCCCGCCCGGCCCGTCGAGGCGCCACAGGTCAAAATGCGCAATCAACAGCGCCGCACCCTCCGCCGCCTGGCCCTCGTAAAACCGGCCCTCGTAAAGCTGCACCAGGGTGTAGCTCGGGCTCGGCACCTCCATCGCCGGCCGGCCGCAGGCTTCGCGCAGCAGGGCGCGGGCCAGCGCGGTCTTGCCGGCGCCGAGCGGGCCGTCCAGCAGCACCGAGTCGCCGGGACGGAGCAGGCGGGCCAGCGCCCGGCCCAGCGCCTCGGTGGCGCCGAGATCGGGCAGGTGGCGGAAGCGGGGCGTCATCCCGCCATCTTGCCGTAGCTCCGGCATGCTCCACAATGTAAGGGCGCGCGAAGAAGGATGAACGGTGTTGGATGGCGGCTTGCACGAGCGGAACGCGGACCTGGTCGTCGACGTGGCGATCGTCGGCGCCGGGCCGGCCGGGCTGTTCGCCGCCTTCCAGTGCGGCATGCTTCGCCTCCGTCCGGTGCTGATCGACGCGCTGGACCAGACCGGCGGGCAGTGCACCGCGCTCTACCCGGAAAAGCCGATCTACGACATCCCGGCGCATCCGGGCGTCGAGGCCGGCGCGCTGATCGCGTCGCTGGAACGACAGCTGGCGCCGTTCGACGTGCCGCGCCTGCTCGGCCGGCGGGTGGAAGCCTTGTCCGGCAGGCGTGGCGCGTTCCGGCTCCGCACCGACCAGGGCGACGTGGTGTCGGCGCGCGCGGTGCTGATCGCCGCCGGTGCCGGGGCGTTCGGCCCGAACCGGCCGCCGCTGGACGGGCTTCCCGCCTTCGAGGCCAGCGGTGCCGTGCAGTACTTCGTGCGCTCGCGCGACGCGTTCCGCGGTTGTTCGGTGGCGATCGCAGGCGGCGGCGACAGCGCAGTGGACTGGGCCTTGTCGCTCCGGGAGGTGGCGGCGCGCGTGTGGCTGATCCACCGCCGTTCCCGCTTCCGCGCCGCCCCCGACACCCTGGCGCGGCTCCAGGCCGCCGCCGCGCGCGGCGAGATCGAGCTGGTGGTGCCCTACCAGCTGCACGGGCTCCACGGCGACAACGGTTGCCTGTCCGGGGTGTCGGTGTCGACCCTGGACGGTGCCTTGCGCGTGCTGGACGCGGACCGGCTGCTGCCGTTCTTCGGGCTGTCGACCGATCTCGGGCCGATCGCCACGTGGGGCATGCAGACCGGCCTGCACGGGCTGATCCCCGTCACCCCGTCCACGCTGGAAACCACCCTGCCCGGCGTGTTCGCGATCGGCGACGTGGCGGGCTATCCCGGCAAGCTCAAGCTGATCCTGCAGGGCTTCAGCGAGGCGGCGATGGCGGCGCACGCGATCCACGCCGTGGTCCGCCCGGACGAGGCGCTCCGGTTCGAGCATTCCACCAGCCGCGGCCTGCCCTTGTGAGCCCAGCCAGCGTGATCACGGCCCTCGTGAGCCAGCCGGCGTGAGCCCGGCCCTCGCAAGCCCGGCGGGCGTGATCCAGGCCGGCGCAACCCCTGCCTGTCGCGCCGGCGGCGTCCTGTTCATCGACCTGGGCGCGATCGCGGCCAACTGGCGCATCCTGGCGGCAACGGCGCACCCGGCGGAATGCGCCGCGGTGGTAAAGGCCGACGCCTACGGGCTCGGCGTCGCGGCGGTGGCGCCGGTGCTGGCGGAGGCGGGCTGTTCCAGCTTCTTCGTGGCCCACCTGGACGAGGCGATCGCGCTGCGCGACCTGCTGGGTGCGGCACCGTCGATCTTCGTGCTGAACGGCATCCCGCCCGGCACGGCCGGGGCGTTCCACGCCTCCCGGCTGCTTCCGGTGCTCAACAGCGCCGTCCAGGTCGGCGAATGGCAGGCCCTGGCCGCGTCCCGGGGGCGGCCGCTTCCCGCCGCGATACAGGTCGACACCGGCATGTCCCGCTTCGGGCTGTCGCCGGACGAAGTGCGTGTTCTGGCCGCGCGCCCGGACGGGTTTGCCGGCATCGCCACGCGCTTGGTGATGAGCCATCTCGGCTGCGCCGACGAGCCGCAGCATCCCGCCAACGAGTCGCAGCGTGCGCTGTTCGCGGCGCTGCGTCCGCTCCTGCCGGCAGCGCCCGCCAGCCTGGCGGCGTCCTTCGGAATCTTCCTGGGCCCGGCCTTCCACCTTGACATGGTCCGTCCCGGCGTCGCCCTGTTCGGGCTGCCCCCGGCGGCCACGCGCCCCAACCCCCTCCGGGCGGTGGTGCGGCTGCAGGGGCGCATCGTGCAGACGCGCCGCATACCGGCCGGCGCCTTTGTCGGCTACGGCGCGCGGTTCGTGGCCGAACGCCCGAGCCGGATCGCCACCGTCGCGGTGGGCTATGCCGACGGCTTCCTGCGCGCAGGCGGCGGAAGCGGCGTGGCCTGCCTGCCCGGAAGCGGAACCATGCTGCCGATCGTCGGGCGCATCTCCATGGACTGCCTCGGCGTCGACGTGACCGACGCGCCGGAAGCCGAGCTGCGGGAAGGCGCGGTTCTCGACCTGATCGGACCGCACCGGCCGCTGGAGGACGCGGCAACGGCGGCCGGGACCATCGGCTACGAGATGCTGACCGCGCTGGGCCACCGCTACCATCGCCATTACGTGCGCGACCCAGCGCCAGGCCGGTGACGGCGGGACGGGCTGCGGCCCTTGCCGGTCAACCCGGCCAGGGCCACCTCGCATGGTTGATGCCGGGCCGGGGAGCCATCGGAACATGAAGGTGGTGGTGCTCGGCGGCGGCGTGATCGGGGTGGAGTACACGTGCATGTTTGCGGCGCTGGGCGTGCGGGTGACGCTGATTGAGCGGCTCGGCCACGAGGTGGAGCTGCTGGAACGCCAGCCGGGCGTGGCACTGGAAACCAGCTTCGCCAATGCAGGCCAGGTGTCCCCCGGCTACTCGACGCCCTGGGCCGCCCCCGGCCTGCCGCGCAAGGCGATCGGCTGGATGCTGAAGAAGCACAGCCCGCTGCTGATACGCGCCCGCTTCGACATCGCCATGATGCGCTGGATGACCGCACTGCTGGCGAACTGCACCGCCGAAGCCTATGACCGCAACAAGAGCCGCATGCTGCGCCTCGCCGAGTACAGCCGCGACTGCCTGGACGACCTGCGGCACGAGACCGGCATCACCTATGACGACCGCCAGGGCGGCCTGATCCAGCTGTTCCGGACGCAGGCGCAGCTCGACCACGCCGCCGACGACATGCGCATCCTGGCCGAGGGCGGCGTTCCGCACGAGCTGCTCGACCGCGACGGCGTGGTGCGGCACGAGCCGGGCCTGTCGCATTCCGCCCACCTGCTGAAGGGCGGCCTGCGCCTGCCCGGTGACCAGTCCGGCGACGCCCACCTGTTCACCAGGCGACTGGCGGAAAAGGCCGAAGCCGCCGGGGTGCGGTTCCGCTTCGGGCTCGGCATCGAACGCCTGTCGTTCGAGCCGGACCGCATCACCGGGGTCGAGACCAGCGGCGGCACCATCACCGCCGACGCCTACCTCGCCGCGACCGGGGTGCACACCGCGCGGCTGCTGCGCCCGCTCGGCCTGCACCTGCCGGTGTATCCGGTGAAGGGCTACTCGCTGACCATCCCGCTGACCGATCCCGCCCGCGCCCCCACCTCCACGGTGAACGACGAGACCTACAAGGTGGCGATGACCCGGCTCGGCGATCGCATACGCGTGGGCGGCACCGCCGAGCTCGCCGGCTACGACCTGCGCCTGTCGCCCGAGCGCCGCGAAACCCTGGAGCTGTCGTTCGGCGAGCTGTTCGGCGGCGGCGACCTGTCCCGCGCCACGTACTGGACCGGCCTGCGCCCCAACACCCCGGACGGCACGCCGATCGTGGGACCCGCCGGCCGCTACCGCAACCTGTGGATCAACACCGGGCACGGCACGCTGGGCTGGACCATGGCCTGCGGCTCCGGCCGCCTCATCGCCGACCTGATCTCCGACCGGCGGCCCAACATCGAGCACGCCGACCTGGCGCTGTCGCGCTACGCCGCTTGAACAGCGTTCACATGAACAGCGTTCACACCACCGGCTGAAGCGGCCCCGACTCCGCGCGTTCGGGACGCGGGCGCAGGTGGGCCGCGATCAGCCCTCTCACCTGCTCGAACACCATGACCTAGTCGAGCCGGTAGTTGCTCTGGTCCTGCGCGTCCGAGCCAGCCTCGGTTCCGGCCAAGTACCCCACCACATCGGAAGCGTTGAACAGCAGCGGCGTCGGGTTCTCCGTGGCGCCCGGGAGATGGCAGATCGACAGGTCGTGGCGGTTCTGGAGGTTCCAGCGCCCGACGGTGGTCAGGCCCGAGGTGTTGCAAACCCAGCGGTACTTGGCGAGCGCGGCGCCCCAGGGGGCGACAAAGAAGTCGGCGTGGCTGCACCAGAGCACGCTTTCGAGGATCGGCCGGCCGATGTTGTCGACGATCGTCACGGCGGTGCCGGCGAACGCGCGCGCAAGGAACGCGGTGATCCCGATCTCGCGCTGCAGAAAGGTGGTGCCGCCCGAGAAGTTGTCGCCGAAGCTGGCGTAGGTGGCACCGGGATCGTCGCCGGCGCTGTTGTGCCCGTCGATCACCACCGTCAGCCGGCCGATGGCGTCGGCCAGCATGCGGATCAGGGCGTGCGCGAAGCCCTGCATGTCCTCCACCGTGCGGTTGCCGATGCGCAGGCCCACCAGCACCACCGGGCCCGCGGCCGCCGCGGCGGCGGCGCGCGCCGCCACATCGGCCCAGCGCGGGGCGCGGCGCAGGGCGGCGACGATCCGGATGCCGACCTGGGCCGGGACCGAGATGCCGGTGGACTTCATGACGCGCTGGCGCTCGCGGTAGAACGTGCCGATATGGGCGTTCAGGCTGCTGTCGAGCCGCACCACCTTGCCCTGGAGCTCTGGAAAGATCTCGTCGATGGGGCCGTAAAGCTCGGGATGATGGTGGTTGTCGAACACGAAGAAGCGGGGCAGCCGCTCCGGCGGGAACGCGTCCACCAGGTAGGACACGCCGCTCAGGTCCTGCCACACGAAGTGGCCGAGGTGGATCGCCGGGAAGCCGCGGAACGCGTGCACCACCTCGCCGTCCGGCCGCTGCAGGGCGCCGAGCAGCTCCGGGCCGAACTGCGCCACGTGCTGCAGCAGGCGGCCGCGGGCGCGCTCGCAGTATGGACGGGCGGCGGCCATGTGGCCCTCGTCCTGCGCCACCAGGAGGTCGGCGGCGGGAAGATACACAGCGAAGGTGCGGAAGAAGCCGGCCATGGCAAACACGTAGAAGGTCAGGCCGTGCCGCTCGTCGTGCACCTGGTAGGCGAAGCACTGGTCATCGAGGTAGAGCGCGTGGCCCGGCACCTCGATCCGGCCACTGTCCACCGGCGACGGCCACGACATGGTGCCGAGATTCACCAGCCGGAACAGCTCGGAACGCAGGAACTGCGCGCAAAGCGCCCGGGTGTGATCGGGATCGAGCACGAGGCGGCCGCCGCCCGGGCCCGCGCCCGGCACCGTATAGCGCATCGCCGGCGGCAGCGTGTCGGTCAGGGTCCAGATCAGGGACAGCCGGTCCGGCTCGGCGGCGAGGTGGAAGGCAAGCAGGTCGGCGCGCGTGCCGGGGCTGCAATCGAGCAGCCAGGCCAGGTCCGGGCCCGGCGGCAGCACGGGTGCCAGGATCATCCGGTTCCAGAGCTGGTCGAACAGCTCGGCGCAGGAAACGCGCAGCGCGGCCCGGAAGGCGCCCAGCAGCTGCACGGCGCTGTTGCCGAGGTAGTTGGCGTCGCGGTCGACGTACCAGATGCCGGCATGGCCGTACCCGTGCGCCAGTTCGCGCACGATCACCGGCGCGAGATGGGTCCGCACCTGGTTGATCCGCCAGCCGGGGCCCAGCGCCAGCATCTGGCCGTTCTGCATGATGTCGCGGCCGCGCAGCCAGCCCAGCGCGTCCGCGGGGCCGGCAAGAACCCGCTCCAGCACCGCATCGGGCACCGGCGCCGCGTCCGCCGGCTGGGCTGCGCGAACGATCTCGCGCCGGACGCCGAGATGCATGCCGAGCAGGGCACGCACCGCATCGCAGGGCATGCCGGGTGCGGTTGTCGCCCGCAGCCAGGCCACAGCGGGCAGGATGCGGCTGCGCACGATGTCGAGCAGCGACGCGGGCAGCCGGCCGATCTCGTTGCCGATGAACTGCCCGTTGCCGTCGAGCAGCCAGAACCCGCCCCGGCCGGAGCAGTGCCTGAACTCCAGGATCAGGAGCGGGTGGAACAAGGGCAGCAACGCGCCGGGGCTCCAGCCCTCGACAAAGCCGCACCGGGGCGTTGTCCTTCACCATGGAAAGAACCAGTTCCGGCCCGAGCGCAGGCGGTTAGCCGTCCGGGCCGGACACCACGGCGTCATGCAGCAGCGAGGCCAGGCCGGCTGCGTCGGTCCGGCTCAGCATGCGCCCGTTCCGGCAGCATTTCCTTGAACAGCGTTTACGGCAGCACGGCGCTCCCGCCACGCGACAACCGTTCCTCGGACGTGCCCATCGACAGGCTCAGGGTGGTGCCGAAGGGCAGTGCGGTCTGCACGCCGACCGCCACGCTGCGGCCGTTGACGGTGGGCAGGTCGTGGAAACGCGGTCCCTGCCCGGCGGCGGCCTGGAGAAAAGCGCGCGTGCTGCCGCCGAGCAGGCCGCTGTCGAGCTCCACCGCGGTGGAATGATACCCGCCCGAGCCGAAGGACTGCGACACGGCGCCACCCGCCACCAGCGGCGGCGTGGCGCCGGGCAGGCTGTTCGCGAGCGGTCCTGACGGCGCAGCGGGCGGCGGGATCTGGGCCAGCGAGAAGTCACCCGGCGCGGCCAGCAGGCTGTCGCCAGGGGCACCGGCGCGGGCCCGCACGCTCCCGCAGGACGTGGACAGGACGACAATCGCCAGCAGGAAGCCGGCGACGCGCATCAATCGCTTACCTTGGCCACGCGCAGGGTGTTGGTGGTGCCGGCGCGACCGAACGGCACGCCGGCGGCAATCACCAGCAGGTCGTCCGCCTTGGCAATCCCGGCCGCCTTGGCCACGTCCACCGCGGCTTCCACCACGTGGGCCATGGTTTCGGTCGCCTCGTGCTCGCCGGTGACGAGTGCCTGCACGCCCCAGACCGCCGACAAGCGGCGTGCGGCGGGCAGGTTGGCGGCCAGGCCCAGGATCATGCAGGGCGGGCGCTCGCGCGAGATGCGCACCGCGGCCCGGCCGGACAGGGTGTAGGCGACGATCGCCGCCGCGCCGATCGACTGCGCCACCTGCTGCGCCGCATAGGCGATCGCATCGGCGGTGGTGCCGTCCGGCGCCGGGCGGGAGGCTTCCTGGCTTGCCTGCCAGCCCGGGTCCGCTTCCACCTGTTGGGCGATGCGCTTCATGATCGACACCGCCTCGATCGGGTACTGGCCGACCGCGGTTTCGCCCGACAGCATCACCGCGTCGGCGCCGTCGAACACCGCGGTGGCCACGTCGGACGCTTCGGCGCGGGTGGGAGTGGGTGCCGAGATCATGCTTTCCAGCATCTGCGTCGCCACCACCACCGGGCGGCCAAGCAGGCGGGCGGCACGGAAGATGCGCTTCTGCTCCAGCGGCACGCGCTCCGGCGGCAGCTCCACGCCGAGGTCGCCGCGCGCCACCATCACCGCGTCAGACAGGCGCAGGATCTCGTCCAGGCAGTCAAGCGCCTGCGGCTTCTCGATCTTGCTCATGATCCAGGCGCGGCCCTGCACCAGCTCGCGTGCTTCCTCCACGTCCTCCGGGCGCTGCACGAACGACAGGCCGATGTAGTCGACGCCGTGCTCCAGCGCGAAGGCGAGGTCGGTGCGGTCCTTCACCGTGAGTGCCGGGATCGGCAGCACCACGTCTGGCACGTTGACGCCCTTGCGGTCGCTCAGGATGCCGCCGGTGACCACCTCGGTTTCCAGCCGGTCGGCGAAGCAGCCGGTGACGCGCAGGCTCAGCCGGCCGTCGTCGAGCAGCAGCAGCGAGCCGACACGGGCAGCCTGGATGATCTCGGGATGCGGCAGCTGCA
>CAXSHC010000033.1:14523-15616 GCA_964236745.1 uncultured Acetobacteraceae bacterium | reverse complement strand
AGGCCTTCTTCGCCCGCACCACCTCGTTCTACGCCGCAACCGACGAGAAGCACGACGAGGTCGCCTGGAGCGAGGTGGCCCCGGACCGCCGGCGCGAGGGACGTGGCATCGAGGTGGGACACATCTTCCACTTCGGCACCAAGTATACCGAGTCGATGGGCATCTCCGTCAGCGGTCCGGACGGGCAGCCGGTGTTCCCGCAGATGGGCAGCTACGGCATCGGTATCTCCCGCCTAGTCGGCGCCATCATCGAGGCCAGCCATGACGACGCCGGCATCATCTGGCCGGACGAGGTGGCGCCGTTCGCAGCTGTTATCCTCAACCTCAAGCCTGGCGATTCCGCCTGCGACGCCCTGTGCGAACGCCTCTACGCCGCCGCCCCCGGTCGGCTGCTCTTGGACGACCGTTCCGACCGCGCCGGCGTGAAGTTCAACGATGCTGACCTGCTCGGCCATCCATGGCAGTTCGTGGTTGGCCCGCGCGGTGCGGCCGCCGACCGGGTGGAGCTGAAGCGGCGCGCGATAGCCGAGCGAACGGAGGTTTCCGTTGCGGACGCGCTGTCGAAGATCGGAGCCTTGGCCTGACGAGTTCGGAGAACCAGTATCATGTTTGGGCCGTTCGAGCGCGCCGTCGCCGGCCGCTATCTCCGCGCGCGCAAGGGCGAGCGCTTTGTTTCCGTGATCGCGATCTTTTCCCTAATCGGCATCGCCCTCGGTGTCGCCACGCTGATCATCGTCATGTCGGTGATGAACGGCTTCAAGGCTGACTTGCTGTCGCGCATCCTGGGCCTGAACGGCGATCTCAGCATCTATGGCGCCGGTGCCCCGATCGGCGACTACCAGGCAATCGCCGCGCGCGTGCGCCAGGTGCCGCACGTCACCACCGCTGCCCCAATCATCGAAGGCCCGGTGCTGTTGAACGCCGGTTCCTACAGCGCCGCCGGCCTGGTGCATGGCATGAACGCCGCCGACCTGAAGGCGCTACACGCGATCAGCGACAACATCCAGACGAGCACGCTCGACGCGTTCAGCGGCGACGACGCGGTGGTGATCGGCGCCACGTCCGGCATGGGGCGGCCGTGCCGGGCCGCTTC
>CAXSHC010000033.1:0-14513 GCA_964236745.1 uncultured Acetobacteraceae bacterium | reverse complement strand
CGCGCGCTAACCTCGCCATCGGCTCACGCCTGACCCTGATCTCGCCCAACGGCGCCGCAACCGCGTTCGGCACCGTGCCGCGCGTGCGCGCCTACCGCGTCGTTGCCGTGTTCGACGCAGGCGTCAACGACTACAACGCCAGCTACGTATTCCTGCCGATGCGAGCGGCACAGGTGTACTTCCAGATGCCCGACACGGTGTCGCTGATCCAGGTGATGACGCGCAACGCGGAGGACGTGTCCGCCGTCACCCCGCAAATACGCCAGGCGCTCGCCGGCGACCGGCTGAGCGTGCTGGACTGGACGCAAAGCAACAACGCGTTTTTCGGCGCGGTTCAGGTGGAGCAGAACGTGATGTTCCTGATCCTGACGCTGATCATCCTGGTCGCGGCGTTCAACGTGATCTCGTCGCTGATCATGATGGTCAAGGACAAGACGCGCGACATCGCGGTGATGCGCACGCTGGGTGCCGGACGCGGCGCCATCATGCGCATCTTCCTGATGTGCGGCGCGTCCGTCGGCGTCACCGGCACCGTGGTCGGTACCGTTATCGGCATCGTGTTCTGTTCCAACATCGAGCGGATCAAGAACATCGTGCAGTCGATCACCGGCGCCAACCTGTTCAACCCCGAGGTGTACTACCTCGAGCACCTCCCGGCGAAACTCGAATGGGGACAGGTGAGCCAGGTGATCCTCATGGCGCTGGCCTTGTCGCTTCTCGCCACGCTTTATCCGAGCTGGCGTGCTGCGCGCACCGACCCGGTGGAGGCCCTGCGTCATGAGTGAGGCGGGGCAGGGGGGCGCACCCCTGGCGCTGCACGGCCTGCATCATGGCTACCGCAGCGGCGACGACACCCTGCAGCTGCTCCGCGGCGCCGACCTCGTTCTCCGGCAGGGCGAGATCGTCGCGCTGGTGGCACCGAGCGGCACCGGCAAGTCCACCCTGCTTCACCTCGCCGGCCTTCTGGAACGCCCGCAGGAAGGGACGGTGCTGGTCGACGGACGCGATGCCGGCCGGCTGCCGGACAAGGAGCGCACCGCGATCCGCCGCCATTCCATCGGCTTCGTGTACCAGTTCCACCACCTGCTGGCCGAGTTCACCGCGCGCGAGAACGTGGTGCTGCCGCAGATGATCGGCGGCACCTCCCGACGCGACGCCCGCACCCGCGCCGACGAGCTGCTCGGATTGTTCGGCCTGGCTCGCCGGCTCGACCACCTGCCCGGCAAGCTTTCCGGCGGCGAGCAGCAGCGCGTGGCGATTGCGCGGGCACTCGCCAACCGCCCCCGCGTGTTGCTGGCCGACGAGCCCACCGGCAACCTGGACGTCGCCACCTCGCACGTGGTGTTCGACGAGCTGCTCCGCGTCGTGCGCGGCCAGGGCTTGGCCGCGATGATCGCCACCCACAACGTCGAGCTCGCGGGGCGCATGGACCGGATCGTCACCCTGCGCGATGGTTTGATCATCCCGTTCGGCTGACGCGTCAAACCCGGCCGCTGCTTCCCGGTTGTGGTTGCCGGGTGACCGCAGCAACCGGGGGACGACATGGCAGCCAAGACCACGACCACGCGACCCGGGCGCCGCAAGGCGCCGGCGGTTTCCGCACCCGACCTCGCCGAGATCTCGCTCGACCCGCGCGAGGCTGCCAAGGCGGCCCACCTGCACTACGTCGACGACAGCAGGCCCGGCTACACCCGCCGGATCGGTCCCGACGGCGCCACCTACCTCGACCCCAAGGGCGCCGTGGTCACCGACGAGGATACGATCGCCCGGCTGAAGAAGCTGGCTATCCCGCCCGCCTACACCGACGTGTGGATCTGCGCCGATCCGCGCGGCCACTTGCAGGCGATTGGCCGCGATGCACGCGGACGCCGGCAGTACCGCTATCATCCCGAATGGCGCACCGTCCGCGACCAGGCCAAGTACGGCAAGATGCTGGTGTTCGGCGAGAAGCTGCCTGGCCTGCGCGCCCAGGTGCAGAAGGATCTCGGCCTGCCCGGCCTGCCGCGCCGCAAGGTCGTGGCGACCCTGGTGATGCTGCTCGAGAAGACCATGATGCGCATCGGCAACGACGAATATGCCCGCACCAACAAGAGCTTCGGCCTCACCACGCTGCGCAACCGCCACGCCAAGGTGAAGGGATCCGCCCTGGTGCTCGACTTTCGCGCCAAGCACGGCATCCAGCAGCACATCGAGCTCAAGGACCGACGTTTGGCAGGCATCGTATCACGCCTGCAGGACCTGCGCGGCCAGGAACTGTTCCAGTATGTCGACGAGGAGGGCACGCAGCACGACATCTCTTCGCACGACGTGAACGAGTACCTGCACGAGGTCACCGGCGAGGACATCACCGCCAAGGACTTCCGCACCTGGGCCGCCACCAACCTCGCCGCCCTGGCGCTTCAGGAGTTCGAGCAGTTCGACAGCCAGGCAGCCGCCAAGAAGAACGTGCTGCGCGCGATCGAGAAGGTGTCCAAGCTGCTCGGCAACACTCCGGCCATCTGCCGCAAGTGCTACATCCACCCGCGCATCTTCGACGGCTACCTTGACGGCTCCCTCGCCGAAGCGTTGAGGCAGCGCGCCGAAGCGGCATTGTCGACGGGCGGCGGCGCGGAAAGCGGCCTGTCGGCGGAAGAGGTCGCAGTGGTCGCGTTTCTCAGCCGCACCCTTGACCACGTGGCCAAACAGGGCGGGATCTCGACTGCACAACCTGTCTGACGACACGCCGGGCAGGCCTCGTCCCGCCTTGCTACAGGCTGACGGCTCCTTCGCCTCGTAGACCGTCCAGCAGGGCGTCGACGTCGGTCTGGATGGTTCCGACCGGGGCATCGAACCGGGTTGCCAGCAACGCCGCGATCTCCGAACTCGTGCGCCTGCCGTCAACCAGTTGCATGATCGCGGCGCCAGGCTCGTCGAGCACGATCACACGCTCCGGAGCGAGGATGACGAAGCCGTCGCGCACGGCGTCGCGGCGAAGGCGGTAGCCGCGGTTGAAGCTGGGTACTGCGTTCATGAGACGGGGACGAAGGCTCCGGGCGGGATATGGCCCGGCTCGACATAGGCGTAGTGCAGCGCGTCGAGCTGCGACCACAGGACGTCGCACTTGAAGCGCAAAGCGGCCAGCACCGCCTCCTGGTCTTCGCGGCTGCGGGCGTTGTTGTCGACATAGGCAAGCGCCCACTCGACGTCCTTGGGTGCCTGGGTGAGGCGCGGGGTGAAGTAGGCGAGGGTATCCGGCCCAACGAAATCATAGTGCGCCAGCATGCCAGCGACGCGTTCGCTGATGATGGCGGGCGAGAACATCTCGGTCAGCGACGAGGCGACGGCTTCGAGGATCGGGCGTTCGCGGACGAAGGCGACATAGGCGTCGGTAGCGAACCGGGTGCCGGCGAGGATGCCGGCGGTGGACCGGACATAGGCGGGATCGAGGCCCACACCTTCGGCAAGCCTGAGCCAGCGCTCGACTCCACCCGGTTGCCGGTCGGTCCCGTCGTGATCCTCGAGCCGGCCGCGCCAGGCGCGTCGCAGCTCGTGGGTGGGCAACCGGGCGAGCAGGGTCGCATCCTTCACCGGGATGCGACTTTGGTAGTAGTAGCGGTTGAGCGCCCAGGCCTGGACCTGCCCGCGGCCGAGGCCGCCGTCATGCAGCAACCGGTGGAAGGGATGATGGATGTGGTACCGTTCGTCGCCGACGGCGTGCAGCGCGTCGCGCAATCCGGCTTGGGTCAGCATCGACGTGCTCACCAGGCGATCTCCATGCCGTCATAGGCAACATCCCAGCCGGCGGCGCGAACGGCCGCGTATGCAGCGGAATCCTCCAACAGGACCGGATTCGAGTTGTTGAGGTGGATCAGGATTGGGCGGCGGACGCCGAGGCCGGCGAAGCAGGCAAGGGTGCCATCCGGTTCGAAGATGCTCATGTGGCCCATGCGCGCGGCGGTCTTCGGACCAAGACCGGCACGGATCATCTCGTCATCGGTAGCGAGGGTGCCATCGAACAGGACCGTGTCGGCATTGCGCAGGCGCCCCGCGAGTGCGGGCGTGACCGCAGCGCAACTCGGTATGAACAGGAGCGTCGAGGCGCCGTCGGTGACGGCGCAGCCGACGGTGGCCTCGCTTTCCTCGATCGACGGAGCGATACCCGGCCGCTCCGCATGGAGCGGGATCTTGCCTGGAACCGGGAACAGGCTGACGGTCAGGCCTGTCGGCGTGCCATCGGGACATGGTACGGGAACGGCCCTGTCGAGCCGGACGGTCGTACGTGTCACGACGTCGCGCGAGAGCACCTCGAAGATCGGATTGGCATCCAATACCGCATGGGTGGTGGCGGTGGCGAGAACCGTGAAAGGTTGACGCTCGCGAAGCGTGAGCAGTCCTGCGATCGCGTCGACCTCGCCACCGGTAAGCACGACCGCAACGATCGGCGACGCACGTGGTCCGAAAACCGGCTGCAGACAGGATGTCTGTTCGATCTGCTGACGAATGTCCGGAGACGCGTTCAGCAGGATCCAGGATGAACCATCGGCGCTGACCGCCACAGAGCTCTGGGTTCTGGATCTTGCCAGCAGATCGTTACGGCGGGCGCGTTGACATCCCTCCGCGCCGGAGTTCCACTGTGGGAACCCGCCACCAGCAGCTGCCCCCAGCACGATCGCGCGCATGGCCACGATTTCAGATCACCGGCCGTCTGCCGGCAAGGGTCGACTAGGCGTAGGCGTAGAAACGTTATTTCGGCAGCTGCGCCGAAACGTAGGAGTTGATCTCGGCACCGAGTGGGATGACGACGTAGTTCGGTTTCGACCAGGCCATGATGCTTCCTTCTCGTAACTAGCCGCAGCTTCACATGTGGGTCTGTGCCGCGTCAACATGATCGTCATCGGGTTGAAGATGTGCCGCCGCCGCCAGGTTGGGCGCAGCCATTCCTGCCTGCACTGAATATGCTCGACGAGTTGCGGGTCGTCTGCTACGCGGACCAGTATTACAAACCGTTGCAAGGAAGACATCATGGTCGACCGCCCGACATCGATGCATCGAACAGTGGCGGCCGCCGCCGTTATTACGACGGTGTTGCTGGCGCAGTTCCAGGTGGCGCGGGCGCAGGTCAGCATCCTTACCCAGCACAACGACAACCTGCGGGACGGCCTGAACGCGGGCGAGACCGCGCTGACGCCGTCGAATGTCAACAAGACGCAGTTCGGCCTGCTGTTCAAGATTCCGGTGGACGACCAGGTATTCGCCCAACCGCTGGTGGTCGCCAACGTCAGCATCGCCGGTGGAACCCACAGCGTGGTGTACGTCGCGACCGCGAACAACAGCGTGTATGCATTCGACGCCAACACCGGCACCCAGTATTGGCACGTCAACTTCGGCACGCCGATGAGCATGGCCATCGGCAAGTGGAACTGCCAGGACGTGCTGGGATCATCCGGGATCATGAGCACGCCCGTCATCGCCAACAACAGCCTTTATGTCGTGGCGCAGACCTATGTGAATTCCACTTCCACCCACCGTCTGCACTCCCTGAACCTGTCCACCGGCGCCGAGCAGGCGAACAGCCCGGTACAAATCCAGGGCAATGATTTCAACTCCTATGACGAGCTTCAGCGTCCGGCGCTCCTGGCAGCAAACGGCAACGTTTACTTCTCCTTCGCGGGACATTGCGATCAAGGGTCCTGGAAGGGCCTGACCTTCGCCTACAGCCAGTCCAGCCTGGCGCAGGTCGGCGTTTTCGATGCGGCTCCGAACGTCAACGGCAACGGGATCTGGCAGTCGGGAAATGGTGCCGCGGCCGACCCGGCCGGCAACATCTATTGGGTGACCGGCAACGGCATGGGCAGTGACGGTTGGGATGGCGTCCAGGACTTCAGCGAAACCATGCTGAAAGCGAGCCCCAACCTGAGCCTGGAGGACTGGCACACGCCGACCAACTGGTCCAGCCTCGATGGGGGCGATGCGGATCTGACGGCGTCCGGACCGATGCTGCTGTCGAACACCAACCTGATGATAGCCGGCGGCAAGGATGGCAACCTGCGTCTGGTGAACACCGGCAACATGGGTCATCTGGGTGACAGCACCGCCGTCCAGAACTGGTTGGTCACCTCGTCGCACATCCACTCGATCACCTACTTCAACTCGAACCTGTACGTTTGGGGACAGTCCGACTACCTGAAGGTGTTCAAGTTCGGCGGAACGACGTTCAACACCACGCCGACCTATACCGGCAGCATCCGGGCGATCGGTCATCCAGGAGCCTCGTTGTCGATCTCCTCAGCCGGCACCGCCAACGGGATCCTCTGGGCCGCCACCAACTCACAGGGCAAATCCGACGGCAGCGGTGCCTGGCACATGAGCGAGCCCGGCATCCTCTACGCCTATAACCTCGCCAACATGGCGCAACTTTGGACCAGCGAGCAGAACGCGTCCCGCGACGACTGCAGCTACTACGCGAAGTTCACCGATCCGACGATCGCCAACGGCAAGGTCTACCTTCCCAGTTTCGGCAACGCGCAGACGCAGAGCGGACAGGTGTGCGTCTATGGACAGCTGTCTGGCGGATCGACTGCGCCCACCGGAACGTTCCTGATCCCGAACGGAACTTATTTCGTGACCAGTGCCTTCGATGGTGAGGCGATCGACGATCCCGCCTCCTCCAAGCTAGCCGGCACCGGCCTGCAGCAGTGGACCCTCAACAAGGGCGCCAACCAGCAGTGGACGGTTGCCAATCTCGGAAACAACGTCGTCACGCTGACCAACGTCGCTAGCGGGCAGGCTCTCGAGGTTCGGGGCGGCTCCAGTGCGGCCAGCGCCCTGGTCGATCAGAACCTGAACCAGGGCAGCCTGTGGCAACAATGGACCGTGTCCTCGCCGGGCGGGACCGCCATAGAGTTGACCAACAAGGCCACCGGTCAGGCGCTCGACGTCGACACCGCATCGGCGACCGCAGGCACCCCGCTTGACCAGTATCCGTATCACAGCGTGTCCTGGGAGTTGTGGAACTTCACACCGGTCAAGTGATCTGACGGGACATCGCGACGCCGGTTGGTCTAGGTATGGGCTTGCGTCACCTACTCGAAGAAGTTCATGAGCATCACTCGAAGAAACCTCGTTGCCGCGGCCGTGCTGTCTTCCGCCCCCCTTGGCCCGGGTGCGTCGGGCCGCGCACAGGGCTCGATGGCAATGAACATGAACCGCGAGGAGAAACCGAAGCGGCCCAAGGTTCCGAGGCTACCGGCAGTCCTGTCCCGGTCTGTCGCCACAAACGGGGTCGATGCCGCCTACCGTGCGCTGCAACAAGGCGCGGACACCTTGGATGCGGTCCTGCAGATCGCCCGGGCGCAGGAAGACAATCCCAACGACCCGACCGCCGGCCTCGGTGGCCTGCCGAACGAAGACGGTGTCGTGCAGCTCGACGCCTGCTGTTTCCACGGGCCGAGCCGCAGGAGCGGCACGGTTTCGGGCCTGAGCGACATACGCAATGCTTCCATGGTGGCTCGCGCCGTCATGGAGAAGACGAGCTACCCGTTGCTGACCGGTGTCGATGCCCGGCGTTTCGCCGTGTCGCAGAGCTTCGCGGTCGAGCCGCTGACGACCGATCGGACCCGGAAGATTTGGGCGTTGTGGAAGCAGGTGCAGGCCTCGCCCCTGCCAACCGGACCGATCCGCTACGATCCCAGGGGTTCCGGATCGGGTCGACCTCGTTTCCTGCCTGGCTCCGGGGACGATTTCGACCGTTTGTTGAACCAGTTCGCCAGTGTGGCAGCCGAAGTGGGGATCGAGCCGCAATGGACCTGGGGCGCCGCATACGTCGCATTGTTTCCCGCCGCGACGCCCCTCTGCGTTTCCGCAGTGAACGCGAAGAACGAGATGTCCTGTGTCGCGACCACAAGCGGGTTGCCCTGGCGGATGGCGGGGGCAGTCGGCGACGTCGCGATGCCTGGTGTCGGTTGCTATCTCGACCCGGATGTCGGATCGGCGGCAGCGAGCGGCACGGCCGAGGCCAACATCAGGATCGCCGGCGCCTCGCTGATCGTGGAGAACATGAGGAAGGGGATGTCCCCGGGCGATGCCGGCATGGACGCGCTGCGGCGCATCGCCGCCTGGTATGGCCACGACATGGCGACGCTTCGCTTCATCGAGATCGTCTACTACGTGCTGCGCAAGGACGGTGCCTATGACTGCGTCTCGCTGTGGCGCGGAGACCGTACCAACCACGTCCGGACCTATGTGGTCCACGATGGCCTTCGACGATCGGAGGAATGCTTGTTCCTGTTCGACGCAAGTCCCCTGACGGCCACGTGACCGCCGGTTCCGGTTGGCGCGTCGCCTTGTTCAGTCCCCTGATTGCCGCCGTCCTCCCTTCCGGCGATGGAGGCGTATCTCGGCAACCGGTCGGCCTTGATCCGGTGGCTGCCGTCCTTCGGCCTACCGGTATCAGAACGTCACCTTCGCGCCGCCGAAACCGCCGATCGGCGCGGCCGGACTGAATGATCGCGGATCGCTCGCATCGGGTGCCTGGAGCAGCGGAACCGATCGCACCGGCGAAAAGGTGCCGAACGTCGAATAGTTGGCATCTGTCAGGTTCTCGATGTTGCCGAACAGCTGCACCCTGGATGTCAGCTGATAGGTCATGTGCAGCTCCAGCGTGAAGAAGCCGGGAAGCCGGTGGGTGAGGTTGGCTTCGTCACCGAACAGGTACTGGCCTGCCTGCAGGATGCCCCGTACGCCGACGGTCCAACGATCCGTGGCGCGACCGTCGAGCTGGAAGCTCAGCCGCTGTGCCGGCACTCCCGGCAACCGATCACCAGACCGTATCGTGATGTTGCCGTCGGTGTCGGCAACCGGATTGCTTCCGGCCGCCTCGACGAACGTCGACCCGAAGCTTGCTTCGACATAGGCGTAGCTGACGGATGCGTTCCAGCGGGGCATTCGCACCACGAGCGAGGCGTCGAGACCCTGCCGTCGGGTCAGGCCGACGTTGGTGAAGAAGGCGCGATTCAGGTTGGGGCTGTTGACGAACACGATGTCATCGTCGGCATCGGTATGGAACAGCCCCAGGCGGTAGACGATCCTGCCACCGCCGATCCGGTCCACCGTGCCACGAGCGCCGACCTCGATCGTGTGGGCGACCACCTGCTTGAGGTCGGGATCGCCGACGAAGAAGTTGGCCAGCGAGCAGGTATCGGCAGGACCGGCGCAGGACAGCTCGGCGGGGCTCGGAACCCGGTTCGTTTCCGCGTAGCTGGCGTAGGGAACCAGCCATTCGGCCGCGTGGTAGGTCGCGCCGATCGTCGGGTTGAGCCGGTCATAGGCATGACGACCCGAAAGCGCGTTGCCATTCCTGTCCGAAAGGTTGACCTCCGCGGCGTTGAAGCGCCCGGCCACGGTGAAGGTCAGGCGCCTGGTGAGGTCGAGCGAGTCGCTCGCGTATGCTCCGCCGTAGGCGTCGTCGACCCCCACGCGAACCGGAACGTTGTTGCCGGGCTCGTCGATGGTGATGCCAGGGCCGATGAAGACGCGGGTGTCAGGCGTCAAACCGCCGAGCAGGCTGGTCGCGGAAAACAGTGTCTGCGCACCGCCGAAACTGGCGCCGACCAGCGCCCGGTTCGCAAGGCCCAGCACGCGGCCGGTTCGGCTGGCCTGTATCGCGGCGCCGTAACGGTTCGTGTTGGTCGTCTGCCGGTCGAGCTCGGAGATCGGGCCGCCGTTCGAGAAGTCGGTGATCGGCAAGCCGCCACGCGTGGTCGATGGAACGCCGTCGCTCGCGCAGAGCAGCCCGGTGCCGTCCTCGCACGGCGTGTCGTCGGCGGCGTTGCCGTTCACGACGCGCTGAAGGAGGTAGCCGTAATAAGCGTTGCCCTCGAGGGATACGGTGCCAAGTCTCGTTGCTCCCGAAACCTCGATCTGCGTAGACGTGTTGGCGATGAGGTTCGGACCGGTGAACTGCGCTCGCGGGTCGACCGCGAGAAGCTGGACCGGAGTCGTGCCGGGACCGTTCAGGGACGAGTTCGCCAGCGACAGGTTGACGTGGACGCTGGAGTCGTCGCGGCGCCATCCCACGTCCGTGAACAGGGTCTGGACGTCGGTGCTCTGCAGGTCGCGCCATCCATCCTGATGCTGCTCGCCGCCGGCGATGTAGACGGCGAAGTCGCCGACGCGCGCACCATACTGGCCGTCGGCGGTGACGGTGCCGAACGACCCGCCGGACAGGTCGGCCTCGCCGCCCTGCCAACCAAAACCATCGCGGAGGTGGACGCTCACCGCGCCGCCGAGGGCGTTCAGTCCATAGATCGGGTCGCTGTCCTCGACTGTGACCCGATCGATCGCGATCTGCGGCAGCAGGTCCCAGTTGACCGTGTCGCCGAACGCTTCGTTGAAGCGCACCCCGTTCACGTACACGGCCAGCCCCTGCGACGTGCCCTGGAGCGGGGAGGCCTCGAAGCCGTTGTAGAACAGCGACGGTTGAAGCGGATTGCCGGACGCGCTGTCCAGCTCCAGGCCGGGTACTTCGGTGTCGAGCGCGTCCAGGAGGTCGGGGGTTCCGGTGAAGTCGAGATCGGACCGGTGCAGCGTGGTGTTGCCGGTCGGAAGGCCAGCGTTGTTGTCCACCGCGTCCGAAAGCGGCGTCGGCCGCACGACGACCTGCTCGATGGGCTCGCTTGTTCCGGTGACGGAAACGCCCTGGGCGTGACTGCCGCCGATCGGCAGCGCCGCCGCCAACATCGCGAACGCCGCCGATCCCCTGATGCGTCGTTTGCATCCCGGCGCCGGCTGCCGACGACGCTTCAAGGGGACGAGATCGTCGGCCTTGCCCGGCGGTACACGAGATCGGGCGGCCGCTCCCCCCGAGCCGCCACCGCGTCGGCCATGATGCCGTGATGCGGTGACAGGTCGCAGGCCGGATCGGTGGCCGACGCGTCGCCGAGGAGGGCGAGCGCCTGACAACGGCAGCCACCCCAGTCGATTTCGCGCTGGGCGCAGTCCCGGCAGGGCGGCTTCATCCACGCCGTGCCGCGGAACTGGTTGAACGCCGGGTCGTCCCGCCAGATCGACGCCAGCGACCTTTCACGGACCGAGGGAAACACGAGATGCCCGATCGTCTCCGCCGCATGGCACGGGAGCGCCCGACCTGACGGCGACACGTTGAGCAACCGGCGCGCCCAGCCGCCCATGCAGGCTTTCGGGCGGCGCGCGTGATAATCCGGTATCACGTAGTCGATCTGGATGCGTCCGGCATGGGTGACACGCGCCGCCTCCACGGCGGCGGTAGCCGCATCCACCTGCGCGCGATCCGGCATCAATGCCGCACGATTATGCAGTCCCCATCCATAGTATTGCGTGTGCGCGATCTCGATCCGCGACGCCCCGATGGCGGCGCCGAGATCGATCATCCGGTCGACTTCCGACGCGTTCTGCCGGTGGATGACGAAGTTGGCGGTGAGCGGCAGGCCGGATGCCCGGATCACACGCGCCGCCTCGAGCTTGCGTGCCTGCGCGCCGCGCACGCCGCCGATCCGCTCGGCTTCCGCCGCATCGACGTGCTGGAAACTCAGCTGCACGTGGTCCAGCCCGGCGTCGCGCAGTCGGCACATCCTTCGCTCGTCGAGCTGCATGCCCGAAGTGATCAGGTTGACGTAGAGCTGCGCCGTCGCGGCATGGCGAACCAGCGTGTCGAGGTCGGCGCGTGTCATCGGCTCGCCGCCGGTGAGATGGAGCTGCAGCACGCCGAGTTCCGCGGCCTGGTCGAACACGCGCTGCCACTCAAACGTTTCGAGCTCGTTGCGACGAGGCTCGAGCGCCAGCGGGTTCGAGCAGTAGCCGCACTGCAGCGGACAACGATGTGTCAACTCGGCTATCAGACCGAGCGGCGGAGGAGGAGCTGCAGGTTCCGACGGTGTCACGAGGACGACAAACTCCTTGAGGGGAAAACCGTGTCGGAACGAGCGCAGGACGATCGACGAGGGAAGTCCGGGGAGCCGGCCCCCTCACGTTCCAGGCCGTCGAACCGCCTGCGACGGAACTCCTTGCGGCGATCCGGGCTGCGAGGACTTCCCGGGCCAGCCATGGGGGCGTCGCCGTCCCGTTCAGGCTGCTGCGGCGCAGGATACGTCATCTCCGGCCTCCGACGCGATATTGTTCCCATTCAAGTCGGTTCTCCGGACCGACGCCAGTGAGCGGGGATCTCGGAAGCGTCCGGTCGGAACATCCGCCATGACCGACGCGGCCTTTGCCCGCTGTGAATCGGGAGCCTGCCCCAGGTACTGCCGGCTGGTTCAAGTCCGGTCCCGCCATCAGGCCGACGGGCTGTGGCTCGCACGCAGGAACAACCATGCAGGCAGGATGACCGGACGTCGCAGGTTGGATGCAGGCTCCGCTTCTCGCTCGCGGCGGGGTCGGGGGCGATCCCGGTGCAGATGACCGCTGGACTGCGACTCGGTTGGAGCGGCTGCCGCGTTGGCCGGGGGATGCTATTCTCCGCCCATGCCGCACGCCGACTTCGTCCACCTCCGGGTCCACTCCGCCTATTCGCTGAGCCAGGGCGCCATACGCGTCGCCGAGATCGCCTCGCTTGCCCAGGCCGCCGCCATGCCGGCGGTCGCGATCACCGACACGGGCAACCTGTTCGGGGCGCTTGAATTCTCCCAGTACTGTTCCGCCAAAGGGGTGCAGCCGATCATCGGCTGCCAGGTTTCCCTCGGCGGCGCCGGCAGCCGCGGCGTCGCCACCGCCGAACCAATGGTGCTGCTGGCGCAGTCTCCTGCCGGCCTGGCGAACCTGCAGCACCTGTCCACCCTCGGCTTCCTCCACAGCGACCCGGCCGACCCGTGCGTCACCCTCGACACCCTTTGCGCGCATGCCGAGGGCCTGATCCTGCTCACCGGCGGCACCCGCGGCCCGCTCGCACGGCTGCTGGCCGAGGGCCAGCTCGACGAGGCCCGCCGCCTGCTCGCCATTTTGTCCGATGCCTTTTCCGGCCGCACCTGCGTCGAGATACAGCGTCATGGCCTGGCGATGGAGAAGGCGGTCGAGCCGGGCCTGATCGCGCTCGCCGACGAGTTCGACCTGCCGCTGGTCGCCACCAACGAGTGCTTCTTTCCCCGTCCCGAGATGCACGAGGCGCACGACGCGCTGCTGTGCATCGCGCAAGGCCGCACCATGGCCGAGCGCGACCGCTGGCGCGTCACGCCCGAGCAGTGGTTCAAGCCGCCCGCCGCCATGCGCGCCCTGTTCGCCGACCTGCCCGAGGCCTGCGACAACACCCTTCTCATCGCCCGCCGCTGTGCGGTGATGTCGCAGACGCGCAAGCCGTTGCTGCCGGTCTGCCCCAAGGTCCGCCCAGGCAGCACGGAGGACGAGACGCTGCGCGCCATGGCCGAGGAAGGCCTGGAACGCCGCCTTCTCACCATGCAGGCCGATCCCGACACCGCCCAGCGCTACCGCGAGCGCCTCCAATTCGAGCTCGACGTGATCGCCCGCATGGGCTTCCCCGGCTACTTCATGATCGTCGCCGACTTCATCCAGTGGGCCAAAGCGCACGACATCCCCGTGGGCCCCGGGCGCGGCTCCGGCGCCGGCTCGCTCGCCGCCTGGGCGCTCACCATCACCGACATCGACCCGATCCCGTTCAACCTGCTGTTCGAGCGGTTCCTGAACCCCGAGCGCGTTTCCATGCCCGACTTCGACATCGACTTCTGCCAGGACCGGCGCGACGAGGTGATCAACTACGTGCGCGACGAATACGGCCACGACCGCGTCGCGCAGATCATCACCTTCGGCAAGCTGCAGGCCCGCGCCGCGGTGCGCGACGTCGGCCGCGTGCTGGGCCTGCCGTTCTTCGTGGTCAACAAGGTCTGCGAGCTGATCCCCAACAACCCCGCCAAGCCGGTGACGCTGAAGCAGGCCATCGACGGCGAGCCGCGCCTGCAGGAGATGCGCGGCAGCGACGAGGCAGTGCGACGCCTGATGGAGATCGCGCTGCAGCTGGAAGGGCTATACCGCCATGCCAGCACGCACGCCGCCGGCGTGGTGATCGGCGACCGTCCGCTGGACCAGCTGGTGCCGTTATACCGCGACCCCAAGAGCGACATGCTGGTGTCGCAATACAACATGAAGTTCGTGGAGCAGGCCGGCCTGGTGAAGTTCGACTTCCTGGGCCTCACCACGCTCACCATCCTGCAGCGCGGCGTGCAGATGCTCCAGCGCCTCGGCGTCACGGTCGACCTGGCGATGCTGCCGCTCGACGACGCGCGCACCTACGAGATGCTGGCACGCGGCGACACCGCCGGCGTGTTCCAGTTCGAAGGGGCCGGCATGCGCGACGTGCTGCGGCAGATGCGCCCGACCCGCCTGGAGGATCTGATCGCCGCCGTGGCACTGTATCGCCCGGGACCGATGGCCAACATCCCCGACTATTGCCGGCGCAAGCACGGCGAGAAGTGGGACGCGCCGCACGAGGAGCTGCGCGAGATCCTGGCCGAAACCTACGGCATCATGGTCTACCAGGAGCAGGTGATGCAGAT
>CAXSHC010000032.1:0-16101 GCA_964236745.1 uncultured Acetobacteraceae bacterium | reverse complement strand
CGGTGCGCGGGTTCAGCGCCTTGCGCGCCTTGGTCTTGCGCACGGTGAAGGTGCCGAACGAGGGAAGCGTGAAGCCGCCTTCCTTCTTGAGCTCGCGCACGATCGCGGAGATCAGGTCCGCCGCCGCCTGGTTCGCTGCGACGCCGGTGCAGTCGACGGAATCCTGGATCACGCCGGCAATGAAGGCCTTGCTCATGAAAACGGGTTTCTCCTGAGCGGATCGGCAAGACACTGTTTCGATACAGAATCCGACAGCCTGCCGTCCGTGTTCCGGCTTCTAGCCTGCCTTCCCACCGCCCGCCAAGAGATAAACATCCTACATCGCCGTAATCTGCCTTTGCAGCACTGCAAGGGTCGGGGCAAGCGGCGACCTTTCGTTAAACAGCTGCAAACTTCGTAACCCTTCGGGCGTTTGTTTGAAAAATGACACGCACCTGCCTGTTCGCGCATTTTGATCCGCTCGGCCGGATCGCGCCCCACGTGCTGCACTACTTGCGGCAGCTGCAGTCGTGCGGTTTCTCGACCCATGTCGCGATGTCGGGCGTGGACCGGCTGCACGATGACGATCGCACGGCGCTGGCGCAGCTCGGCGCCACGCCGCATCCGCGCCCGAACTGCGGCCTCGACTTCGGCGCCTGGCAGGACCTCCTGTCGCGCGGCTGTGCCGACGGGGCCGGAACGATCCTGCTCGCCAACGACAGCGTGTTTGGGCCGCTGACGCTGCTCGCACCGATCATGGCGGAGATGGAGGCATCGAGGCCCGACGTCTGGGGCATGGTCGAGTCGCGTGAAGGCGCCTGGCATCTCCAGTCGTGGTTCGTCTGCCTGACCGCACAGGCACTTGCCGCACCGGCGATCGCGCGCGTGCTGCGCCAGCCGTTCGGGGAGATGGGAAAGGCGGAAATCGTGCTGCACGGCGAGCTCGGGCTGGGAACCGCGATCAGGGCGGAGGGCCTGCGCTGGGCGGCGCGTGCCAGACCGCCCGCGCGCCGGCTGCGCCGCCTAGTGCCCGGCAACCCGATGCACCTCGACTTCCTGTCGGTGATCCAGGAGGACGCCGTGCCGTTCGTGAAGATCGAGCTGCTGCGCGACAACCCGGCCGCCGTGCGCTGGGCGGGAGCTTGGCGCAACGCGGTGGCGGCCAGCCCGATCTTTCCGGGCGAGTGGATCGACCGGCACCTGGGCGGCGGGTCGCCGCACGTGACGCCCTGCCCGGAGCAGACGCTGAGGATGCGCCTGCTCTGCGCCCTCATCACCCGGGATCGTCGCGAGGCGATGCGCACTTTGTTCCGCTAGGCCGTCACCTCGCGCAGGATCTCCAGCAGCTCGGCCGCCTGGTCGTCGTAGCTCGCGATCGACCCGGCATGGGGATTGCGAAAACCATCAAGGCGTTCCGGCACCAGAAGCAGCTCGCTGACCGCTTCCAGCAGGCCGTCCATCCGGCCGTCGAGCGGGATCAGCCGGCCGTTCACGCCGTCCACGATCTCCTCGGACTGGCCGCCGCCGTCGGTGGCGATCACCCACACGTTGCGCGCCAAGGCCTCGCGCACGCTGAGGCCGAAGCTTTCCTTCCACTGCGACGGGAACAACAGCACGTCGATGCGGTCGAAGAACCCGTCCAGCCCCTCCTGGGTATAGGCCGGCACGACAGTGAGGGTGCCCTCCACCTTCCAGGCGGACACGTCGATGGAGCGAAAGCCGAGGTTCAGGGTGTTGTCGACCAGCACCAGCTCCCAGCCGGACCGGTCGAGGCGTTCGAACGCCTTGCGGAGGAGGTGGAACCCCTTGATGGGCTCAGCGCCGCCAACAAAGCCGAACCGCACCGGCATCCCGGGTTCCCGGAACGTCCGGGGTGTTGCCGGCAGGCGTATGCCGTTGCGGTTCACCCGTATGCGCTCGGGCGCCGTGCCGTTGGCGAGGTACAGCCTGCGGTGCGACTCGCTCGGCGACAGCAGCATGGCGGCGCCGTCGAGGGCGGAAGTCATGATCCTCATGCGCTCGTGGAGGTGGTGCGCGTGCGGCAGACAGTTCTGGCACACGCGCAGGTCGATGCGCGTCTGGAAGCAATAGCGGTTGTCGCCTCGCACCATGAACTGGCGGTCGCACAGCCACCAGGCGTCGTGCAGCGTGACCACGTAGGGGATGCCGCGCTCGCGGCACAGGCGCAGGATCGAGGCGCCAAAGCCCTGGATCGAGTGCGCGTGCACCACGTCCGGCCGTAGCGCGTCGAGCAGGTGGCCGAAGGTCGCCACCATGGACGGGTTGTCGAGCTGCACCACCTGGTCGCTGGCCGCCGACAGGCTGGTGGCGAACACCGGGATGTTGTCCCAGTCATAGCGGAGCAGCGAGGCCGGCCGGCCGTCGATGGCGGGCCGCGAGGTGAACACGCACAGCTCGACCCCGGTTGTCCGGTGCAGGCGCGCGGCCAGCTCCTGCGCCACCACCGTGGCGCCGCCAAAGCTTTGCGGCGGGAAAAAGATGTTGGCGGACAGCACGCGGAGCGGTTCGCGGGCCGCGTGCTCCGGCAGGCCCGCGACCGCCACCAGCTGGTCGCGGGCGATCCGGTCCGGCGCATAGCGTTCCAGCACGTCGGCAAGACCCTGCACGCCGAGGCGACGGCGCAGCGACGGGTCGTCGATCAGTTGTTGCAGCGCCTGCTCCCATTGCGCCTCGTCGTCGGCCAGCAGGCCGTTGTGTCCGGGCACGACCACGTCGCGGAAGCTCCGGCGCGGCGAGCATACCGACGCGATGCCCAGGATCGCCGCCTCCTGGAACTTGATGTTGCTCTTGGCGTCGTTGAACACCGTGTCCTCGAGCGGGGCGATGGCGATGTCGGCTTCCGCCAACAGGCCGAGATAGGCGCGATAGTTGGTGCCGGCGATCTCCTCGACCCGTGCTGCCACCGCCTCGAAGCCGGGCGGCAGGGAAAGGTCGCCGACGATGCGCAGCCGCAGCCGCTGGTGGCGATGCATCAGCGCCAGGATGGCCGGGGCGGCGCAGGCGAAGTCCGCGTCGTGGGTCTTGGTGCCAGAGCCGTAGACGATGGTGACCGGACCACCGTCCGGTGCAGGCAGACGCATGGCGCGCAGGCCCGCCGCCACCTCGAGGGTTTCGTTGTCGAGCGCGTTCTCGACCACCCGGGTCTCAACCACGCCGGCCGCCTCCATGCACGCGGCGAGGCTGGCGGTGGAGGCGATGCAGCGGCCGCAGGCAAGCATCGCCACCCGGTAGGAAGCGACACCCTTCAGCACCTCGCGTCGCAGCGCCGGCTCCAGGGTGAGAAGGTTGCTGTTGCGACGGTAGAGCGCCTCGTCGAAGATCAGGTCGTCCACCTCCCACCAGGGATCGAGCCCGACCCGCCTGGCCTCGGCGATCAGCGACAGGACCGCGGGCTCGCCGGGAACGCGGTAGAAGATCACCTCCGTGCAAAGCTGCAGCGCGGTGGTGACGTGGTCGATCTCGCGCCAGCCCACCACGCGGCAGGACCAACCCAGGCGCTCGAACAGCTCCTTCTTCTGCCAGACCCGGTACTTCGCGCATTGCGGCACGCTGAGTTCGGCCACGATGAGGATCTGCGGCAACAACAGGCCCGGGCGGGCGGCGGGGCAGGACTGGTAGGGATGGACCGCCTCGTCCCGTTCTTCCGCAACAATCAAGGCGGGTCCCGCCGGTCGGCGCGGCCGCTTCGGAGTGGGCAGCATCCGCCTGGCCCGTCGACCGAGGCCGGGAAGCCCCTCGTTCCGCACGATCCCGGCGAGATGGGAGGCAGCCTCGGCGAAGCTGTGGCCGGTCGGCAGCCTTCCGGCCGCCAGGGCACGGGCATAGCGCAACGGTGTGGTCAGCCGCCAGGATACGGAGTGTTCGAGCTGGCCGATCCGGTGTCGGGCACCGTCCAGCCCGGCCTGCAGTCCATCACCGCGCAGGCCCTGAAGCCGGAGGCTGGCCTGCACGCTGTCCAGGAGCGCCCTGGTCGTCGCAAGCTCGCGATGCAACCGGTCACGCTCCGGGTCTGGGTCGGCGATCGTGGCGGGGAAGGGCAGAGGCGGGTCCGTGTCCATCACGATCCGTCAGCGGTTGGAACGAGCCCATAAAAAAACCGGGCCCTGAGGCCCGGTTTCTTGCACGCGAGGACGGAACGGGCCAGAGGCCCGCCCATCCAACGGCCGTATCAGCCGCCGATGATGTGCACGGTGTTGATGTTGGACACGTTGACGAAGGTGACGGTGGACTTGTCGCCGAGCGTGATGGTGGTGCTGGCGCCGGAGGTCTTGGCGGTCGCCTCGGCGGCGCTGACCTCGTTGGCACCATAACCATACAGAGCAACCAAGTTACCGGTAGCGCTGCCGAAGTCGCTGATGGTGATGTTCGCGGCGCTCATGGTGCCGTTCGCCGCGATGTCGAACACGTTGGCAGCACCCGAGCCACCGGTCAGGGTCTGCATGCCGACGCCGGCCACCAGCGTGTCGGCACCGGTGCCGCCGGCGATGGAGGCGCCGCTCGTCGTGGCGCCCACGTTGGTCACGAACGCCGCGAAGCCCTGGGTGCTGCCGGAGCCGTCGAGGGTCTCGTTGCCCGCGCCTGCGACCAGGGTGCCGGCGCCGCTGTAGTGGATGTTGGAGCCGTTCGACCCGAACACAGTTGCCGTGCCCGTGCCGGAGTTGACGGTCGAGCTGCCGGTGGACCCGATGAACAGCAGGGACGCGGTGCCGGTCTCGGTGAAGTTGGTGTTGGTGCCGCCGTAGACGGTGCTGTTGCCCGACGCGGCAATGGTGTCGCTCGTGCCGGCAAACACCGTGGAGGGGCCGCTGAGGTTGTAATAGCCGTTGGCGCCGCCGTGGATGGAAGCGCTGCCGGTGCCACCCATGATGCTGGTGCTGGTGCCCATGGTATCATCGACGTTCAGGGTGCCGGTGCTGCCATAGATGGTGCTGCTGGTGCCGGTGACGTCGATCGTCGCGGCGCCACTGCTGGCGAAGATGCGGTCGGTGCCGGAGGAGAACACGGTATCCGAACCCGCGCCCAGGTAGACCAGGTTGTTGCCCGTTCCGGCAGCAATGCTGGAAGCGCCGGAGCCGGCGAAGATGCTGTCGTTGCCATCGCTGGTGGCGACGGAATAAGTGCCGGCGCCCGAATTGATGAACAGGTTGTTGCCGCCGCCGGCGATGAACACGCCAGACTCGGAGCCCGCCATGTAGACAGCGCCACCGGTGCCGACCAACGTGTTCAGCTGGGTGCCAGTCGCCGCGGCGCTGGCGTCGATGAACACCTTGGAGGTGGTGTCGGTGGTGAAGTATCCGTAGCCCGACGGATAGGTGTAGAAACCGCCCGTGGTGGCGACGAACTCGTTGACTGCGGTGGCTGGCGAGCCGGTTGGGCTAAAACTATCGCCCGTACCATTGGTGACGGTCAGCGTGCCGTTGGCGGCGGCGGTGTTCACCGCGCTCGCATATACCTGCGCCAGGGAATACGCCTGACTTCCGTTCACGGTGACGGGGATGTGCGTCCCCGCCGACCCGACCACTGTGACTATACCACCTGCCATGATTCCATCTCCTTATCAGCTGATAACAACCCATGCGGGCTGCCGTGTCGACCAGCGCGTGCAATTGCAACCTAGCGTTGGATATGCCGCGGTGCAACCAAAAACGCTTTAGGGATACTGACTTAATCTTGAGTTAAGCAACGACGGCAATTCTTGATGGCTAATTAACGACACAAAGGGACTAAAACTGGTTCAGGCGCAAGAAACACGCTGTAACAACACTATTATCGCCAGCGATCGTAGTTTTGGCCGGTTCCATCCTTTGCAACCGCTGCGATCCTGTCGCCATTGACGACGTCCGACCGCTGCGCCACCCATCCTTTAATGTCCCGATCCGTCGAGCCGCCTGTTTCAGGCCCATACACAGGCTCGCCATCCGATGGACCGGATGGTGGGCTTACCGCCTTTCTGGCGCCGTCGCTGGATCCGCTGTTTTCGCGGCCGGTGCGACGGGGGGTCGACAGCGCCTGGTACTGTCACCTTCCATTCGCCGCCTGGCTGGTGCGCACCCTCAGGCCGGCGCTGCTGGTTGAACTCGGGACCGACGCCGGGGTTTCCTACGCTGGCTTCTGCGAATCGGTGGTGTCGTCCGGCCTGTCCACGCGCTGCTACGCGGTGGGCCAGTGGGCTGGAGACACCCGGGCCGGGATCCACGGCGAGGCGGTGCCGGCGGAGTTCAGGTCGTTCCACGACAGCCGCTACGGCGCCTTTTCCCGCCTGCTTCGCCTGCCCTCCGCGGAAGCATCCTCCCGCTTCGAGCACAACAGCATCGACCTCCTCCACATGGACGGGCAGCCCCGGTTCGAGGAGGCGGTCGAGGACTTCGACGCGTGGGCGCCCAGGCTGTCGCCGCAGGCAGTGGTGCTGTTCCACGGCACCAACGACCGTGAGGGCGATCAAGGGGTCCGGCGCTTCTGGTCGTCGCTCCGGACGAGGCATCCGTGCTTCGAGTTCCTGCACGGGCAGGGGCTTGGCGTCCTGGCCCCAGGTGCGGTGCCGCCCGCCTTGCGGTTCCTGTTCGCGCTGGATGCCGATCCGGTCGCATCGACGAGGCTGAGGAACCGCTTCGCCCTGCTTGGCGAACGTTGGGAAGCGGACCACGCGCGGGTGCTCGACGCGCGCGCCGCCGCCGCGCTGTCTAAACGGGCCGCCGCCGCCGCAGCGCTGGAGGCCGAGCTGCGCCGCACGGAAGCGGAGCGGGCGCGGCAGGCTGCGGAAACCGATGCCCGCGGGCAGGCGCTCGGCACGCTCGGCCACGCGCATGACCGGCTGCGTGACGAGCTGGCGACAACCAAGGCGGAACGGCACCGCCTGCTCCGCGAGGTAGCCGGGCTGCAGGCCGACCGCGACGCTGCGGACGATACCCGCGACCGTCTCGCCGCCGGGCTGGACCAGGCCAGGCAGGCGCTGGCCGCCGCCCATGCAGCGCAAGCGGAGGCGCAGCGCCGGGCGCAAACCGAGCACGACGGCGTTGTTCACGCGCTTCTGCGCCTGCAAGGGGAGCTGGCGGAAGCGCACGGGCAGCTGGCGGCAAGCCGGCAGACGACAACGGAACGACAGCATGTGGTCGACGCGCTGCACCGGTCCGCGTCCTGGCGCCTGACGCGGCCGCTGCGTAGCCTGGCCAGCCTGCTGCGACAACCGTCGCCGGTTCCAGGGCTGGTTCCGGAACCGCCGGAGCCGCCCGAAAGGTTCTTGCCCCCGACCGGACTTGCGCAACCGTTGCCGCCGGTGCTGCCGGCTTCGGAGCCGACCCTTCCACCGCTTCCGGAGCCGGCGGAACCGCAGGCCGAGCCGAAGGCCGGGCGGACGGCCACCCCAGCCGGATGGCGTCCGGTGCGTCGCATCCTGTTCGTCGCCGGGGAGCCGGGAACGCCCGGCGCGACCTACCGCACCCGGCGCGCCGCCGCCGCCTGCGCCGCCGCCGGCTACGACACGGAGGTGGTGGACATCGCCGGCGTCGCTCCGGACAACCTCGCAGCCGCCGACCTGGTGCTGCTGTGGCGCGCCGGGTGGAGCGGGCACGTGGCGACCATGCTGGAGCTGGCGCGCGCCGCACGCACGCGGGTCGCGTTCGACTTGGACGACCTGATCGTGCAGCCGGCGCTGGCGGTGGCCGAGATCATCGACGGGCTGCGCACCACCTTCGTGTCCGAGGCGGAAGGCCGCTCCTACTTCCAGGCGATGCAGCGCACCCTGTTGAGCTGCGACCTGTGCATCACCACCACCGCGGAGCTGGCAGCAGGCGCCGGCGCGATGCACCCGGTCGTGCACGTGATCCCGAACGGCTTCGACGAGGCGACGGAGCGGGCGTCGCGCCACGCCGTGCGCCTGCGCGGCGAGCGCCCGTCGGACGGAATGGTGCGGATCGGCTATGCCGGCGGCACGCGGACCCACCAGAAGGACTTCTCCGTTGTCGCCGGCGCGCTCGCCCGCGTGCTCGAGCAGCGGCCGGACACGGTGCTGGTGCTGTTCCGGGACGGGCGAAGCGGCGAAGGGCTGCTGCTGGTCGAGGAGTTCCCCGAACTGGTGCCGCACGCCGGGCGGATCGAGTGGCGCGACGCGGTGCCGCTCGCCGAGCTGCCGGCGGAGCTGGCGCGGTTCGACGTGTCGCTTTGCCCGCTGGAGCGGAACAACCCGTTCTGCGAAAGCAAGAGCGAGCTCAAGTACTTCGAGTCGGCGCTGGCCGGGGTGTGCCTGGTCGCCACCCCCACCGGCCCGTTCCGGCGCGCGGTGCAGCACGGGGTCACCGGCTTCCTGCCGCAGGACGCACCGGAATGGGAGCAGGCGCTGCTTCGCCTGGTGGACGACCCGGCGCTGCGCCGCCAGATGGCGCGCGCCGCCTACCACGACTGCCTGTGGCAGTTCGGGCCGAGGCGTCAGGCGGAGCTGTGGGCGCTGCTGCTGCGCGGCCTGGACGGGGGTGCGGACGGAGCCCGCGCCGGGGCCCTGGCGATCAGCCGCGGCACCTACCGCAGCGCCAGTCTGCCAGAAGTGCCGGACAGCCGGGTGCTGTTCTCCCACGACGCGCTGGGCGAGGCGCGCGTCACCGTCGGCATGACCTCCTACAACTACGAGGCGCATCTCGGCGAGGCGCTGCAGTCGGTGCTGGACCAGACAATGGAGTTCATCGACCTGGTGGTGGTCGATGACGGCTCCCGCGATGGCTCGGTGGCGCTGCTGCTGGACTGGGCGGCGCGAAACCGGCTGCGCTTCAACCGGCTGCGCATCCTGGAGACTGTCGGCAATGCCGGGCTGGGCGGGGCGCGCAACGTGGTGTTCGACCAGGCGGAAACGGCCTGGATCACCGTGCTCGATTCCGACAACCGTTTGGCGCCGGACGCCTGCGCCCGCATGCTGGCCGCCCTCGACGCCGAGCCCCTGGCCGCCTTCGCCTATCCGCGCATACGCCAGTTCGGCGGCAGCGACACGGTGATGGGCGCGGAACCGTTCGACCCGCAGCGCCTGGCGTCCGGCAACTACATCGACGCCATGGCGACGGTCGCGAAATGGGCCTGGGCGGCGGCTGGCGGCTACTACGTGCGCCGCGACGCGATGGGCTGGGAGGATTTCAGCCTGTGGTGCCGGCTGGTCGAGCTCGGCCAGTTCGGCGTCCCGGTGGCGGACGAGCTCGCCTTCTACCGCGTCCATCCCGGCTCGATGGTGAACGCGATCACCGAGCAGGACGAGAACAAGCGACGCATGGTGGCGTTCGTCGAGGCGCGCCACCCCTGGCTCAGGCTGCGCATGCGCGCCACCCGGAAGCGGTCCTGATCACGGCCGACGCGCGCTGTCTTGTGCTGGGTGCCGGCGGCTTCATCGGCACCAACTTGTGCTTAGCACTCGGCGTGCGCGGCCTGCCCGTCACCGGATTCGGACGTGCCGCGGCACCACCTCGGGCGCTGGCAGGCTTCGGCACCCTGCGCTGGCGGCAGGGCGACGTCGAGCACCTTCCCGATCCGGACGCGCTGGTGGCCGGCCACAGCCACCTGTTCGACCTGATCGGCGCCGGCCTGCCGAACAGCTCCAACGACAACCCCGCGCAGATCGTTGCCGACGGCATGCCGCCCCGGATCCGGCTGCTGGACGCGTGCCGCCGCCAGCGCGTGCGACGGATCGTGTTCGCGTCCTCCGGCGGCACCGTCTATGGCCCGGGCACGGGTGGGCCGATCGCCGAAACCGCACCCACCGACCCGATCTCGGCCTATGGCATCGGCAAGCTGGCGGCAGAAAAGTACCTGGCGCTGTACCATCACCTGTACGGGCTGGAATACCGGGTGCTCCGCATCGCCAACGCGTATGGCCCGCACCAGCATCCGCTTCGCGAGCAGGGGCTGGTGGCGTCCGTGCTGCACCGGCTGCTGACCGACGCGCCGATCCCGGTCTGGGGCGACGGCACGGTGGTGCGCGACTACGTGCACATCGACGACGTGGTGTCGGCGATGCTGCTGGTCGCGTTCGGGGAGGACGGGCCCCCGAGGCTGTTCAACGTCGGCAGCGGGATCGGCCGCAGCGTGGGCGCGGTGATCGCCGACGCGGCACGGATCGCGGGGCGCCCGGCCCGGCTCGTTTCCATGCCGGGCCGCCACGCGGACGTCGCCGTCAACATCCTGGACAGCCTCCGGCTGCGGCAACGGACCGGCTGGTCGCCCGCGATCGATTGGGAAGCCGGGCTGGCCGGCACGGCGCACTGGCTGCAACAGGGCCTGGCGAAATCCTGACGGGTTGTTGCGCGTTCGGATAGGATCAGGCCCTGGAGTTTCCAAGCGATGCACCTGAACGCCGTCACCGTGGTCAGCCTGTTCGCCGCGACCTTGTCGATGGTGAGCTACATCCCGCAGGCCTGGGTCATCATCCGTTCCCGCAGCACCGACGGCATCTCGCTCAAGATGTACATGATCACCGTGCTGGGGTTCATCACCTGGCTGGTCTACGGCATCCTGCAGGGGCAATGGGCGATCATCGTGCAGAACGTGATCTGCTTGTTCCTGTCCGCCTTTATCCTGACCATGAAGCTGCTGCCGCAGCGGGACAAGGAGAAGGTGGCGATCGCGCTGGACCCGACCGTGGACGCCAACGGCAACTGATCCGGCCTCAGGACGCCGGCCTCAAGACGGGGGCCGCGTCGCCTCGTCCGCCGGCACGTTGGCGCGCAGCTCGTCCAGCCAGGCGCGTGCACTCGCGTCCGACGGCGCGCGCCAGTCGCCGCGTGGCGACAAGGAACCGCCGGTGGACACCTTGGGGCCGTTCGGCGCCGCCGAGCGCTTGAACTGGCTGAAGCCGAAGAAGCGCTGGAGGAACACCTCCATCCAGTGCCGGATCTCGGCCAGGCTGTACTCGGCGCGACGCTCCTCGGGAAAGCCGGGCGGCCAGCCGCCGCGCCCGGCATCCTCCCAGGCGTGCAGCGCCAGGAACGCCACCTTGGACGGGCGGAAGCCGTAGCGCAGCAGGTAGAACAAGGAGAAGTCCTGCAGCGCGTAGGGCCCGATCTTGCTTTCGGTGCTTTGCAACGCCCGGTCGGCGCCCGCGGGCACCAGCTCGGGCGAGATCTCGGTGTCCAGGATCCGCTGCAGGATGCCCAGCACCGCGGGCTCGAACGGGCGGGCGGCGATTACCCAGCGGATCAGGTGCTGGATCAGGGTCTTGGGCAGGCCGGCATTGACGTTGTAGTGCGACATGTGGTCGCCGACGCCATAGGTGCACCAGCCCAGCCCGAGCTCGGAAAGGTCGCCCGTGCCGACGACGATGCCGTCATACTGGTTGGCCAGCCGGAACAGGTAATCGGTGCGGAGCCCGGCCTGCACGTTCTCGAAGGTGACGTCGTACACCGGCTCGCCGCGACCGGCGGGGTGGCCCATCTGCTGCAGCATCAGCGTCGCGGTGGGGCGGATGTCGAGCGTGTCCGCGGTGACGCCGAGCGCGTCCATCAGCGCCAGGGCGTTGCTTCTTGTGTCGTTTCCGGTGCCGAAGCCCGGCATGGTGTAGGCGCGGATCGCCTGCCGCCCCAGCCCGAGCCGGTCCACTGCACGGGCGGCGACGATCAGCGCCTGGGTCGAATCGAGGCCGCCGGACACGCCAATCACCAGGGTGCGGCAGTTGATCGCCCGCATGCGCTGCATCAGCGCCGACACCTGTATGTTGTAGGCCTCGAAGCAGTCCTGGGCGAGCCGGGCCGGGTCGGACGGCACGAACGGATAGCGTTCCAGCGGCCGGCGCAGGCCGTGATCGCCGTCCGGCGGCGCCAGCTCGAACCCGATGCGCCGATACGGCGCGCCCCTCGGCTGTGCCGCACGGTTGGCGTCAAACGTGTTCATCCGCGCCCGCTCCTGGCGCAGCAGGTCGAGGTCGACGTCGGCGGCCAGCGCACGTGGTCCGGACGGGAAGCGCTCGGACTCCGCCAGCGAGGCGCCTGCCTCGAAGATCGACACCTGCCCGTCCCAGGCGACGTCGTTGGTCGACTCCCCTTCCCCGGCTGCTGCGTAGATGTATGCGCAAAGCGCGCGGGCCGACTGCCCTTGGCACAGCAGGCGGCGGGTTTCCGCCTTGCCGATAACGATGTTGCTGGCCGACAGGTTGGCGATCACCGTGGCGCCGGCCAGCGCCGCCCCGGTGCTCGGGGGCAGCGGCACCCACAGGTCCTCGCAGATCTCCACACCGTCGTGCGCCTCGAACAACAGGTCGGTGCCGAACAGCGCCTCCATGCCCGCCACCCGGATCGACTCGCCGGTGCGCCCGGCGCCCGGCGCGAACTGCCTTGGCTCGTAGAACTCGCGGTAGTTCGGCAGGAACGACTTCGGCACCACCCCCAGGATCCGGCCGCGATGCAGCGCCACGGCGCAGTTGAACAGCGCGTCCCCGTGCCGCAGCGGCGCGCCCACCAGCAGCACCGGCAGCAGAAACCGGCTGCGCTCGACCAGGAGCGATATCCCTTGTTCCACCGCGTCCAGCAGCGCGTCCTGCAGGCGCAGGTCGTCGAGGGCGTAGCCGGAGATCCCGAGTTCCGGGAACACCGCCAGCACGGCGCCCAACCGGTCGGCCTCCACGGCCAGGGCGGCGGTCGCCTCGGCGTTACGCAGCGGGTCGGCCAACGCCACCGGCAGGGTGCAAGCGGCGACGCGGGCGAAGCCGTGGCGGTAAAGCGAACGGAATCCCGGCACCGACGCCTCCTGCCCTGGTGAAGCGCTGTGATGCGGCGGCAAGGCGGCGGAAGGCAAGCCGGGGCGCAGGATATCGGCGGATGGCCCGCCCGCGTCCGGCTCAACCCGCCTTGGGAGTTCCGGCCTTCGAAGCTCCAGCCTGAGGCGTTCCGGCCTGGGGCGTGTGGTCAGAGCCGGCATCTTCGTCGAGGTCGGCCACGACCTCCCGGGCGGCGGACGGATCGATCGCCTGCGCCTTGTCGATCAGTTTTTCCGCCTCGCCGGGCTTATTCTCGGCCAGCTTGCCAAGGGCGTCCTCCACTAGGTCCCGCGCCTTGTCGTGTGCCTGTGCGGTCGGTTCGTCGGCCATGAACGGTCTCCTGTTGCCGCGAGCAACGACGCCGTGGCCAGGCCGTGGGTTGCAGCAAGATGGGTTACCCCGGCCGCCGGACACGCAACCGTCCTCTCGCTGCACGACGCGCAATTAGCGCCGATGTGAGGACTGGGGGATCTGGTGCGGGAGAACGAAGCGTGTAACTTGTGCGACGAATGATGCGTCCCGTCTCAATCATAGGTGCCGGTCCCGGCGGCCTTGCAGCGGCGATGCTGCTTTCTCATGCCGGTGCCGACGTCACCGTGTTTGAACGGCATCCCGCCGTCGGCGGACGTTCCGGCACCATCGAGGCGTCGACCGACCGCGGGCGGTTCCATTTCGATATCGGCCCCACCTTCTTCCTGTATCCGCGCGTGCTGGCCGACATCTTCGCTTCCTGCGGGCGGCGGCTGGAGGACGCGGTCGAGCTGATACGGCTCGACACCCATTACGACGTGATCTTCGAGAACCAGGGCCGCATCACCGCCAGCAGCGACGTACCCCGGCTGCAGCGCTCGGTGGCCGAGCTGTGCCCGGAGGACGCGGCGCAGATCCCGGCCTTCCTGGCCGACAGCCGCGCCAAGCTCGCCGCGTTCCGGCCGGTGCTGGAAAGCCCGTTCAACGGCCTGTCCGACCTGCTGAAGCCGGACGTGCTGAAGTCGCTTCGACTGCTGCGGCCGTTCGCCTCCGTGGATGACGACCTCAAGCGCTGGTTCAAGGACCCGCGCGTGCGTCTCGGCTTCTCGTTCCAGAGCAAGTACCTGGGCATGTCGCCGTATCGCTGCCCGAGCCTGTTCACCATCCTCGCCTTCATGGAATACGAGTTCGGCATCTTCCACCCGCGCGGCGGCCACGGCGCGGTGATGCGGGCGATGGCGGACGCGGCGCGCCAGATGGGCGCCAAGTTCCGCCTGGGCGAGCCGGTGCGCGAGATCCTGTTCGAGGGCCGGCGCGCGGTCGGCGTGCGCACGGATAACGGCGACACGCGCGCCGACGCTGTGGTGGTGAACGCCGACTTCCTTCACGCCATGACCAACCTGGTGCCGGCTACCAAGCGCAAGCGCTGGACCACCAGGCGGATCAGCAAGGCCAAGCTGTCCTGCTCCACCTTCATGCTCTACCTCGGCATCGAGGGGCGGGTCGACGGGCTCGCGCACCACACCATCTACCTGTCGGAGGACTACCGCCGCACGCTGCAGGACGTGGAGGAAGGCCGGGTGCCGCCCGACGAGCCTTGCTTCTACATCCAGAACGCCTGCGTCACCGACCCGGCGCTGGCGCCGCCCAACCATTCCACGCTCTACGTGCTGGTACCGGTCGGGCACGAGCGGGGCGGTGCGATCGACTGGGCCGAGGCCGCGCCGCGCTACCGCCGCCTGATCCTGGAACGCTTGGCGCGGGCCGGCCTGCCGGACATCGAGCAGCGCATCGTGTTCGAGAAGGTGATGACGCCGTCCGACTGGACCCGGGACCTGTCTGTGCACCAGGGTGCAGTGTTCAACCTGGCGCACAACCTCACGCAGATGCTGAACTTCCGGCCGCATAACCGGTTCGAGGACGCGGACGGGATGTACCTGGTCGGCGGCGGCACCCATCCGGGCAGCGGACTGCCGGTCATATTTGAAGGCGCCCGCATCAGCGCCAGGCTGCTGGCTGACGAGCTCGGGCTCGCTCCGGTCTCGGCCGCGATGGAATGGACCGGGACGCCCGGTGCCCCGAGACAGGGGCTGGAACAAACCGTGCTTGGAGGAGAGGTGGCGTGATCGATCCCGTTGGCGTCATCGGCTCCGGACTGGGCGGACTGGCCGCCGCCTGCACGCTCGCCGCACGCGGCCACAAGGTGGTCCTGTTCGAGAAGAACGACTGGCTCGGCGGCAAGGCGGCGCTGCACGAGGATTCGGGCTGGCGCTTCGACATGGGGCCTACCATCCTCACCGTCCCGTCGGTGCTGGCGCGCATCTTCGCCGAGGCAGGCGAGAAGATGGAGGACAGCCTCGACCTGAGGCGCATCGACCCGCAATGGCGCTGCTTCTTCGACGATGGCGCGGTGCTCGACCTCGACGAGGACGTGGCGTCGATGGCGCTCCGCCTGCGCGGCTTCTCCGGCGCTGGCGAAACCAACACCGAGCAGGGCTACCGCGACTTCCTCGCCATGAGCGAGAAGCTGCACGAGGTCAGCGCCAAGTTCTTCTTCTGGAAGTCGGTCGAGGATCTCGGCGACACCATGGACATGAAGAAGAACATGGACCTGGACACCCTGCGCGACGTCATGAGTCTGCGCATGGGCTCTACCGTAGCGCGGCAGATACGCAAGCACATCGGCGACGAGCGGGTGTCGCAGATGCTGGACCATTTCGTGCAGTACGTGGGCTCCTCGCCCTATCTGGCGCCGGCGGTGCTGTGCTCGATCGCGCACATGCAGACCCAGGAAGGCATCTGGTACCCGATCGGCGGCACGCGCGCGGTGCCCGAAGCGCTGACGGCGCTGGCCGGGCGCCTGGGCGTGGACATCCGTCCCGGCACCGGCATCAGCCGCATCACCCAGTCCGGAGGACGCGCCGACGGCGTGGTGACGGAAGCGGGCGAGACCGTGCGGCTGTCGGCGGTGGTGTCCAACATGGACAGCGTGCGCACTTATCGCGAGCTGGTGGGCGGTGCTGCGCAAAAAAGCTTTGCCCGGCGCTGGAAGCGCGAGCCGGCCTGCTCCGGGGTGGTGCTGTATCTCGGCCTGGACCGCGGCTACGACCACCTGCTGCACCACGGCTTCGTGTTCCCGCGCGCTCCGGCCGAAGAGTTCGACTTCATCTACAAGAAGGGCGAGCCGGCTCCGGACCCGACCTGCTACATTGCCGCCCCCGCCCGCACTGAGCCGGGCGTAGCACCTCCGGGCGGCGAGGCGCTCTATGTGCTGGTGCACACACCCTACCTGCGGCCGCACCATGACTGGAACGCCATGCTGCCGGGCTACCGCCGCGTGATCCTGGACAAGCTCGCCCGCACCGCCGGCCTCAAGGACCTCGAATCCCGCATCCGGGTCGAGAGCGTGCTGA
>CAXSHC010000031.1:262-16302 GCA_964236745.1 uncultured Acetobacteraceae bacterium | reverse complement strand
CGGGCAGGTCGAGGTCGAGGAACGCCGCGATGTTCTTCTCCACGGCGATCCGCCCGACATACAGGAACACCGGCCGCGACAAGCCGTGCTCCGCCGCCCAGTCGCGCCGCGGCTGCGGGGTGAAGCGCCCGAGGTCGACGCCGCGCGACCACGGGACGAGGTGGCGGAAGCCGCGTCCGGCCAGCTCGCGGCGCAGGCTTTCCGTGGCCACCAGGGTGCCGGCGGAAGCGCCGTGGAACCGGCGCATGACCCGGTAGGACAGCCAAAGCGGCAGGCCGGTGCGCGCGTGCAGGTATTCCGGGAACCGGGTGTGGAACGAGGTGGTGAACGCCAGGCCGCGGCGGAGCGCCCAGCGCCGCGCCGCCATCCCGAGCGGCCCTTCGGTGGCGACGTGCAGCCGGTCCGGTTCGAACCGCGCGATGATCCGGGCCAGCCGAGGCCCCGGCAGCAGGGACAGCCTGATCTCGGGATAGCTCGGGCAGGGCAGGGTGCGGAACCGGTCGGGACCCACCACCTCGACGACGTGGCCCATGGCGCGCAGCTCGGTCGCCACGGTGGACAGGGTGCGTACCACGCCGTTCACCTGCGGCGTCCAGGCGTCGGACACGATCAGGATGCGGCGGATGCCGGCGGCGTTGGCATTCATGCCGCGACCGGCCGGGACGCCGGCCGGGACGCCCTGGCCGGTCGCGCGCCCAGGAACGACAGGCCGCGGCGGCGGGCCCAGTCGATCAGTTCCAGCCGGCCGTCCGCGTGCTCGACCAGGGCGGTGCAGCTTTCCACCCAGTCGCCGTCGTTGAGATACAGCACGCCGTCGATCTCGCGCATCTCGGGATGGTGGATGTGGCCGCACACCACGCCGTCCAGCCCGCGGTTGCGCGCTTCCGCGGCCAGGGCCAGCTCGAACCGGTCGATCGCCTTGACGGCACCCTTCACCTGCCGCTTCAGCCACGCCGACAGCGAGCGATACGGCAGGCCGAGGCGGCGGCGCACGAGGTTGAACCAGCGGTTAACCACCAGCGAGGCGGCATAGGCGCGGTCGCCGAGCAGGGCGAGCACGCGGGCATAGCGCACCACGCTGTCGAACTCGTCGCCGTGCATCACCAGCAGCCGCCTGCCGTCGGCGGTTTCGTGCACCGCGTCGCGGCACAGCCTGATGCCGGCGATCTCCAGGCGCGTCGGCAGCCAAGCGCGCATCATCTCGTCGTGGTTGCCCGGGATGTACAGGATGGTGGTGCCGGCATTCGCCGCAGCCAGGATCAGGCGGAGTACGCGGTCGTGGTGGTGGTCCCAGTACCAGGAACGCCGCAGGCGCCATCCGTCGATGATGTCGCCGACCAGGAACAAGGTGTCGCAGCGCGTGTGCGACAGGAAGTCGGCCAGAAACTCGGCGCGGCTGCCGCGCGTGCCGAGATGCACGTCGGACAGGAACACCGTCCGGTAGTGCGTGATCCCGTCGGAGCCTGCCGGATCGCTCGCCATGGCGTTCATCAGCCCGTCCTCCGCATCGCCCGAACGATTCGCGCCGGGCAGGGGTGCAGCAACCACGGCGTCATACGTCGGCCGCGGCGCGGCGATCGTGACGATTGCATGATGAAGCCGGCCACCGTGCCGCGGCAACAGTTGACGCGATATCGTCATCCGCACGACGCACGAGGCCGCGCTACGGTGGTTGCATGCTCGTGATCTACAACCCGACCGCCGGACGCAGGCGGGTCAGCCGGCTTTGGCGCGTGCTGGACGTGCTGGTGGCGCACGGCGTGCGGCTGGAGGTGGTCGAAACGCGTCACGCCGGCCATGCCGGCATTCTGGCGCGCGACGCGGCGCGACACGGCGCGGAGCTGGTGGTGGCGGCCGGCGGCGATGGCACCATCGCGGAAGTCGCGTCCGGGCTGGAAGGGCTGGACGCGCTTCTCGGGATCATCCCGCTCGGCACCGCCAACGTGCTGGCGCACGAGCTGGAACTCCCGACCGACGCCAACGGCCTCGCTTCCGTGCTCGCCAACGGTTGCACCGTGCCGCTGTGGCCCGGGATCGCGCGTGGCCGTTCCGGCAGCCGCTTGTTCGTGCAGATGCTCGGCATCGGCTTTGACGCCCACGTGGTGCACCGCATCTCGCGGCCGGTGAAGCGAGCACTCGGCAAGGGTGCGTATGTGCTGCAAACCCTGCGCGAGCTGCCACGCTACGATTTCGCCCCGGTACGCCTGCGCATCGACGGCGACGCGGCGGTCGCCGGCAGCGTGATCATCGCCAAGGGCAGCCTATACGGCGGTCCCTATTTGCTGGCGCCCGACGCGCGCACCGACGCGCCCGGCTTCTCTGTGATGCTGTTCGAGCAGGCCGGGATCGCCGCCGCCCTGCTGGCGGGTGCAGCACTGCCGCTCAACCTGCTCGGCCGCGTGCCTGGCGTGGTGCACAGGCGCGCCAGCGAGATCGTGTTGCTCGACGAGGCAGGGCGGCCGGCCCAGGCCGACGGCGATCCGGCCGGCACCACGCCGCTGCACGTGTGCGACGCGCAGGCGCCGCTGCGGCTGATGGTGGCGCGGGGCGGCGTTCGTTGCACCCACGGCACGACGCCGAACCTGCCCTAGGACGCGGACACCGGCTCGATCCTGTCATGCGTCGCGGACCGTGTCTGGCATAAACCGAGCCGGCGATCCTGATCGGTGCTGACCAAGCCTGCGGTTTTGCTGCCGGGTGTTCGACCCGTGCCGGACCTCGGGGTCTCGCCAGCTTCCGGCGATGGAAGAACAAGTTCCGCCCATCCGACGTCCAGAACTTCAACCGCACGATCCACCAGCCCATCGACAAACGGCACCGCTCGGCCTGTCCGGCGAACATAGCAGGACGTTATCAGCCTTTGCGACCGTTCTGCATCCGGCACGACCCGTTTCGCCGATACCGGCTCAGGCGTCGGCCTGCATCGCCGCCACCTCGTTGTTGTTCGGGTCGAGGAAGTGGAAGCGCCTGCCGCCCGGAAAGGCGAAGATGGCGCGCACGATGCGTCCGCCCGCTTCCTCCACCCGCGCCTGCGTCGCTTCCAGATCAGCAACCGCGATCACCGGCAGCGGCGCCCGCGTCACCTCCCCGGGATCGGCCTGCAGCCCGACATCGACGTTTCCGGTCAGGGTGCAGGCGTAGCTCGGGCCGTATCCGACCAGCTGCCATCCGAACGAGGCGGCATAGAACGAGCGCGCAGCGTCGATGTCGCGCGACGGCAGCTCGACGACATGGGGACGCGGGACCATGGCAGCTCCTCCTTGTTCCCTAAATGTTCTCATTTCGTCATTGGGTCGTCAAGCGACGCATTGACGCCGGGTTCGGCTGCCTGTCTGCTCCGCCGATGCTCAACCGGGTCCTGGTGTTCATGCTCGCGGGCCAGCGCTTCGCGTTGCCGGCTGCCGCCGTGCGAGAGTGCCTGCCGCTGCCCAGGCTGCAGCGCCGCCCGGGTCTGCCACCGGCCGTTGCGGGCTTCTTCTCGTTCGGCAGGCAAACGCTGCCGGTCCTGGACCTGGGTCGCCTGCTCGACCTGCGCCAGGACATCTTCCTGCCGGAAGCAGAGGGTTTGTATCGCCACCTGCTTCGGCTCGACGGCGTCACGCTGCTGGTGGACCGCGCGGTCGGGTTCGCCGTGTCGACCGAGGCGCCGGCCGATGCGGCGCCCGACCGTTGGCAGCACGGCTGCGTCGACCGCAGGGTGATGGTCGGGGACGAGTCCGTCATGCTGCTGCACCCGGAGCGGATCCTGCGACAGGACGAACGGGAACGGCTGGACGCGCTGCACGAGGCAGCGTGTCGCCGTGCCCAGGCCTGGGCCGAGACCTGGGCCGAGACCTGGGCCGGGACCTGGAACGAGGAACCGGTGCGCGATGCAGCCGGCTGAACCGGCTCCGGGTGAACCAGCTCCGGCGTTCGCCGCGATCAAGGCGCTGGTGATCCGGCGCACGCTGCACCACTACTACGAGAACAAGGAGCCGCTGCTGCGCGAGCGCGTGCTGCGACGCATGGCCGTGCTCGGCATCGACGTGGACGCCTATCTCGCCCTGTTGCAGGGCGGCGGGAACTCCGACGCCGAATGGTCAGCGCTGGAAGACGAGATCACCGTCGGCGAAACCTTCTTCTTCCGCTTCGTCGAACAGTTCGCGGCGCTGGAGCGAACCATCCTGCCAGCCCTGATCCGCGACCGCGCCGACAGCCGCAGGCTGCGCATCTGGAGTGCCGGCTGTTCCACCGGCGCGGAGCCGTACTCGGTGGCGATCCTGCTGCACCGGTTGCTCGGCGACCGCCTTGCCGACTGGTCGATCTCGATCCTGGGTACCGACATCAGCGCCTCGGCGCTGGACGCGGCGCGCACGGCGGAATACGGCGACTGGGCGCTGCGCTCGTTGTCCGACGCCGAGCGGCGACGCGACTTCACCGCGGTGCCCGGAGATCGCGTTTCCCGCTGGCGGCTTCGACCGGCGTTCCAGCGCATGGTGCGGTTCGAGCGCCAGAACCTGCTGCATCTGCTCGAGGCGGACCCGTCGGTTCTGCCGCACTACGATCTCGTGCTGTGCCGCAACGTGCTGATCTACTTCAGTGCCGACCGCGTGCAGGCGCTCCTGCAACGCTTTGGAAACGTTCTGGCACCGGACGGTTGGCTGCTGCTTGGCCATGCGGAGGCCGGAGCGTTCGAACCGGCTGGGCTCCGTCCGGTCGACGTGGATGGCGCCACCGCCTGGATGCGCGCCGGCGCTCCGGCCCTGGCGCATGGGGAGCCGCCGCGTGGGGAGCCGATGCCCGCGCGTTCCGGCACCGCAACGCGAAACCGCAGCCGCCCGCCCCGGGCGCCAACCGTGCCGGTGGTGGAAGCGCCTGCATCCGTCCAGGCGGAGGCCGAGGCGGTCGAGCGCGTGCGCATGCTGGCCGATTCCGGAGCATCGGAGGCGGTCCTGCGTTCGTGCCGTGACGAGATCCGGCGTCATCCATTGTGTGCGGCGTTGTTCTTCTATGCCGGCCTGCTCGAACGGGGGCTGGCACGTCCGTCGGAGGCCGAGGCGGATTTCCACCGCGCGATCTACCTGTGCGGGCAGTTCGCCATGGCACACTACCATCTCGGCCTGCTGCTGGTGGACCACGGACGGCTGGCGGCCGGGCGCCGGTCGATCGCGGAAGCCGGGCGACTGGCTGCCAAGCTGCCGGACGACGCCGAGCTCCTGTGCGGCGACGGCATGACCGCGGACCGGCTGCGCCGCCTGGCACGCCTGGATTGGCCCGGCGCGACCGGAACAGGCAGTTCCGACGCAACGAGCAGGCGATGATTGTTTCGTTCGACGCGGCCGCGCAGGAAGCGTTCCGGGCGCGTGTGCTGGACGCCCGCGCGGCGGTGCTGGCGCGTCGCGGGCTCGACGCCGATGCGGATGCCGGGCTGCTGCCGCCAAGGCTGGTCTGCGAAACCAACGGAAGGCTTTGCGCCCTGGAGCCGGCCGCAGTGGAGGCGGTGCAACGCTTCCGCTGCCATCCGCTGCCTTTGGTGTCGCCGCTGGCGTCCGGCACGATGCTGGGCGTGTTCAGCCATGGCGGCCGCATCTACAGCCTGCTGGAGCTGGCACGTCTCCTCGGGCATGCGGGCGATGCCGGGCGTCCGGCCGGCGGCGTCATGCTGCTGCTTCGCGGCGAGGTCCCGAACGTGGCGCTCCGGGTCGACCGCGTGCTCGGCCTGCTGCCGCTGCGCGATGCCGGTGACAATCGCCATGGCCTGCCGGCGTCCTCGAACGGGGCGGATGCCGACGACCGGCGCCTGGCCTTCCTGATCGACCTGCCGGTCCTGCGCGACGCGATCCTGTCGCTGGACCCGCCCCCATCAAACGACCCGGCTGGAGCCTGAACCCTTGTCCATCTCGCTGCGCATCCTCCTGGGCTTCGCCCTGACCATCCTGCTGATGGTCTGCCTCGGCGGCTTCGCGCTGCAGCAGATCGGCGCCGTGCGCGACACCACCAACAACATCGTGTCGCGCGACATCGCCGCATATCGCCTGACCGACGCCGTGACGGACGCCCAGGACGGGATGTCCTCGCTCCGGCTCGCCGTCACCAACAGCTTCCTGCGCCGTTCGGACCGCACGACCGGCCCGGCCGCCGCCAACACCGACACCGACACCGACACCGACACCGAAACGCGCATGTCAGCCTGGGAGCGGCAGGCGGTGCTGACCGAGGCCAGGCTGACCGACGCGCGAAACGCCGTTACCAGCTTCGCCAACCTGGCGCATGACCCGGCCCGCCTGCGGTCCTGGAATGCGGTCGCCGGCACGATGGAAGGGGCCGACGTGCAGCTGCGCCAGATACGCGCCGACACCGAGGCCATGTTCGCCGCCATGCGCGCCGGCGACATGGCTGCGGTGCTGGCGGCCGATCCCCGCCTGACAACGGAACGGGCCGGCTTCGATCGCCTGATCCAGCAGGCCATGACTACCCTCGATACCGGGGTGGTGGCCGGGCAAAGGCGTGCGCAGGAGGTTTACCGCCAAGGCTGGGTGTCGATCCTGGTGGCGCTGCTGATTGCCGTCGCCGCCGCCGCGGTCGTGACCATGCTGATCCGTCGCACCGTGTCGGGCCCGCTGGAAACGTTTTCCGCCATGATCGACCGCGTCGGCGCCGGCGACCTGTCGGTGCGGGCGGACGACGCCCGGCACGAGATCGGCAGGCTCGGCGCCACCCTCAACCGCATGGTCGAGAACCTGCGCGAGATCGCGAAACAAAGCCGGGAGGCCACCGAGAACCTGAACGTGTCGGTGGCGGAAATCCGCGCCCAGGCGCAGCAGCAGGCGGCGGGCGTCGAACAGCAGCTCGCCGCGGTGCAGGAAACCGCCGCCACCGTGGACGAGATCGCCCATTCCGGCGCCCAGATTTCCCGGCGCGCCCAGGAAGTGATCGCGTCCGCGCAGGCCACCACGCTGGCCAGCGCCAGCGGCCTGCACGCGGTGCAGGAAACCGGTCGGGCGATGGAGCAGATCCAGGTCCAGGGCGAGGCGGTGGCCGCCAACATCGTCGCCCTGAGCGAGAAGACGGAGGCGATCGGCGAGATCATCACCAGCGTCAACGACATCTCCGAGCGCTCGCATCTGCTGGCGCTGAACGCCGCGATCGAGGCCGCGTCCGCGGGCGAGCACGGCCGCTCCTTCGCGGTGGTCGCGACCGAGATGAAGGTTTTGGCGGACCAGGCCAAGGAAGCGACCGCCCAAGTGCGCTCGATCCTGGGCGACATCCAGCGCGGCATCAACACCTCGGTGATGTTGACGGAGGAAGCGGTGAAGCGCGGCGCCGCCGGACGGGAGCGCACGGAAATCGCGGAAGCCACCATCGACGAGATGGCCGCCGGCATCCAGGACGCGGTCGAAACCTTTCAGCAGATCGTGGCGTCGACCAACCAGCAGCAGCTCGGCATCGAGCAGGTGATGGCGGCGCTGCAGAACATACGCCAGGCGAGCCAGCAGACCGCGTCCGGCACCAGGCAGCTGGACGGTGCGGCGCTGGGTCTGGGCGAGCTGTCGCGACGGCTGCTCGCCGTGGCGGAACGGTTCAGGATCTGACCCGGACGCGGGCGGACGCCGGCGTGGACGAGCTCGAGCTGCGACGGGAGCTGCTGGCGGCGTTCGAAGCCGAGTATCGCGAGCACGTGCAAGCGATCCGGGCGGTGCTCGGCGCCGGTCCGGTGTCTGGTGCCGCGCTGCGCGACGTGTTCCGCCGCGCCCACTCGCTGAAGGGAGCGGCGCGCGCGGTGGAACTGCCGGAAGTGGAGGCCGTGGCGCACACGCTGGAAACGCTGCTTCTGCGTTCCGTCGAGGGCAACGAGACCCTGCCAGTGCAGGCCGTGGCCACCGTGGGGCGCGGGCTCGATGCGATCGAAGCGCGCATGCGCGGGCCGGAGGCAGCACCCTCGGTCGCGGCGGGTCCAGGGAGCACCTTGCCGGCCGACGATGCGTCCGCACTGCCGCCGCCGGTCGACCAGTCGATGCTTCGGGTGCAGGCGTTCGAGATCGACCGGCTGGCTGAGGTGGTGCACGCGCTGTCGGACGCGGTGCAGCAGCAGGAACGGCCGCGCGCGGTTCTGGCCCGGGTGGAGGCCGAGCTGCGCGCGCTGGTCCGGGCTTCGGAAACCGGGCAACGGTCCGCCGCGCTCGACATGCGGCTGCGCGACCTGTCGCGGCAGGTGGCGCTCCGGAACCCTGCAGGACTGGCAGCTCGACCAGGCGGCGCAGGAAGCGCGCAGCCAGCTGGAGCGGGTGACGTTGGTCGCTGCCGACAGCGTGTTCGAGCCGCTGGCGGCGATGGCGCGCGAGCTTGCCCGCGAGCAGGGCATGGAGGTGGTGGTGCACCTGTCCGGCCTCCAACTGCGTGCCGAGCGTCGCGTGCTGCAGGCGCTGCGCGATCCGGCGATCCAGATGCTGCGCAACGCGGTTGCCCACGGCCTGCGTCGAGCGGCGGCGGCGGCCGGCGCGGGCGGCGCCGCGACGGGTGCCGAGATCGGCCTGACGATCCGTTCCCGGTTCGGCCGGCTGGAACTGCTGGTGACGGACAACGGTGCCGGCCCGGACCTGTCCGCGATCGCCAAAACCGCGCGGGCGCGTGGCCTGCTGGACGACGACGCGCCGGTTCCGGACGAGACGCGGCTGCTGGCACTGGTGTTCGAGCCGGGCTTCTCGACCGCCGTTACCGTGGACCGGTTGTCCGGCCGCGGGATGGGGCTTTCCATTGTGGCGGAAGCGGCGCGCCGGCTGCACGGCACCGCCCGGATGAGGCGCCGGCGAGACCAGGCGGGGCGGACTCGCGGCACCGAGCTGCTCGTGTCGGTGCCGCTCGTGTCGCGCCGGCAGGTCCTGCTTCTGGTGGAAGCTGGCGGCCACCTGTTCGGGCTGCCGGCCAGCGCGGTCGAGCGGCTGCTGCGCGTGTCGCCCGGAACCGTGCAGTGGCTGGAAGACAGGCCGGTCGCCCGGCTGCCGGAAGGCGTGCTGCCCGACCGGCTGCTCGAGCTGGGTGCGCTGTCGCGCCTGCTGGAGGACAGCGACCCGCTCCGAAACCCGCAGCCGGGCGCCGTGCTTCCGGTCGCGGTGCTGTCGGGGACGGGTAACCGGTTCGGGCTGGTGGTCGAGCGGCTGTGCGAGGTGCAGGCGCTGGTGGTGCGCGCGCCGGAGCTGGTCGGCGTCGACCGGCACGTGGTGGCGGGCATCGCGTTCAATCGGCAGGACCGTCCGGTGCTGGTGCTGGAACCCGATGCGCTGGCGGCGCGGCTGCGCGCAAGCGTTTCGGTCGCACCGGCACGGGCGGTGCCAGGGGTGCGGGCGTCGGGACCGGACCCAAGATCGGGGCCGCAGGCAACAATTCTGGTTGTCGACGATTCCATCACCACACGCACGCTGGAGAAGACCATCCTGCAGGCGCAAGGCTACCGGGTGCTGGTCGCGGTGGACGGCATGGAAGCGCTAAGCATTCTCCGCACGTCGCAACAGGAGGGCACGCCGCAACAGGAGGTCGATGTCGTGGTCGCCGACGTGGAGATGCCTCGGCTGGACGGGTTCGGGCTGCTGGCGGCGATGCGTGCCGACCCGCGCCTCCGGTCGATCCCGACCGTGCTGATGACCTCGCGCAACGCCGAGGCCGATGTCCGACGCGGGCTGGAACTGGGTGCGCGCGCCTATATCGCCAAGCAGGAGTTCGACCAGGGGGCACTCCTGTCCACCATCGGGCAGCTGCTGCCGTGAGCGGACGGGCGCCTGCCCGCGTGCTGGTGGTCGAGGATTCCGCGGTGATCCGCCGCCTGCTGGTCCTGATCGTCGAGGCCGATCCCCGGCTGGTCCTGGCGGGTGCGGTGGAGTCGGCGGAGGAAGCGCTGGACGCCATTCCCCGGCTCCGCCCCGACGTCATCTCCATGGACATACGGCTGCCCGGCATGGACGGGCTGGAAGCCACGCGTCGCATCATGGCGACGCACCCGACGCCGATCGTGGTGATCGCCGACGCGGTGGAGGACGCGTCGCTTCACATCTCGATGAACGCGCTCCGGTCCGGCGCCTTGTCGGTGGTGGAGAAGCCGGACGGCCTGTTGTCGGGGGGCTACGCGGCGGTGGCCCGGAACATCGCCACCCAGCTGGCGATCATGAGCGAGGTGCCGGTGATCCGCCTGCGCATCGGCTCCTCCGGCCCGGTGGCGTCGAGCGCGCCCGAGCCCGGGGACCGTGCCGACGGCGCCCACGCCACGGTGATGGCCGTGGCCGCCTCCACCGGCGGGCCACCCGCGCTGGCACGGCTGCTGGGTGCCCTGCCGGCCAGCTTTCCTTTGCCCGTGCTTCTGGTGCAGCACATCGGTGCTCCGTTCCTGGAAGGGTTCGCCAGCTGGCTCGACGGCCTGGTGCCGATGCGCGTGGCGCTGGCACGCGACGACGAGCCCCTGCTGCCGGGCCGGGTACTGGTGGCGCCCCCAGACCGGCATCTCGGCTTGATTGCCGGCGCCGGACCCTTGCGCGGGCGGCTGCAGGCCGGGCCACCAGTGTCGGGGCAGCGCCCTTCGGCCACCGTGCTGTTCGAGCAGATGGCGCTGCTCGGCCCGGCCGGCCTCGGCGTGCTGCTGACGGGCATGGGCGAGGACGGTGCCGCCGGTCTGGCTGTGATGCGGCGTGCCGGCGGCTACACCATCACCGAGCACGAAAGCAGCGCCGTGGTATACGGCATGCCGGCCGTGGCGGTGCGCCTGGGCGGCTCCTGCGCCAGCATTCCGCTGGAGGGGATCGCGCCGCGCATCTTGCGCATGCTGTCCGCGACACGGGCGGGCCGATGACCCCGAACGATCGGGCAGCGCCCTCATGAGCGGCCCCGCCATGAGCATCCCGACGCCAGACGCTCCGCACCTGCTGCTGGTCGAGGACTCGGAAACGCAGGCGCTGCAGATACGCCGTGTGCTGGAGCGGGCGGGCTTCACCGTGTCGCGTGCGGCCAGCGCCGAGGCAGCACTCGACCGCCTGAACCGCGACCTGCCGGACCTGGTGGTGTCGGACTACCACCTGCCGGGCATGAACGGCGGCGAGCTGGCCCGGGCACTCCGGTTGAACGTGCGCACCCAGGCGATCCCGGTGCTGATGCTGACGGAAGCGTCCGAGCCCGGCCTGGAGCGGGAAGGGCTGGAAAGCGGCGCCGACGCTTACGTGCCGAAATCCGCCGACACCGGGCTGATGGTGATGCGCATCAGGGCGCTGCTTCGCCAGCGCGGTGCGCAGCCGGGCACGTCCGGCCTGCCGGCCGATGTCGCGCCGGCAGGGTTCGGCGAGGGGGTCGGCTTGTTCCGGCGCGCCCGCATCCTGCTCGTTCGCGACGCGGATGCGGACGAGGCGCTGGCAGCGCTTCTGGCACGCGACGGACACCAGGTGGATCGTGCGGCCGGACCAGCCGGCGCCGCGCCGCCGATAAACGCGGCAGCCGACGGGTTCGACTGCATCGTGGTCGACCTGCAGGCGGCCGGCTTCGACGGGATCGGCTTCTGCGCCGGCCTGGACCGGGTGCGGCAGCAGGCGCTGCACGAGGACGCTGGCCGGGCGCAGCCCGGGTTGGCGACGAAACGCGGACGAGCGGGCGCCTTCCGCATCCTGGGCCTCGGCGACGGCGATCCGGCCGGTGCCATCACCCTGGCGGCACAGGCCTATGGCGCCGGCGTGGACGACGTGGTGTCCGCGGCGGCGGGCGCGGAAGCTGTGGCGCTGCGCATACGCGCGGTGGTGCGCCGTAAGCTGTTGCAGGACGAGACCGCGCGGATCGAGGACGACCTGCGCCAGCGACAGGCGGAGATCGACCGCGCCCGCGAGGAGGCCGCCGCGAGCGCTGCCAAGGCCGCCCTGGCCGAAGCGCTGGCGGAAGCCAACGAGCGCCTGCGCGAAGCCCAGGGCAAGCTGGTGCAGGCGGCCAAGATGGCGTCGCTCGGCGAGCTGGTGGCGGGCATCGCGCACGAGATCAACAACCCGCTCGCCTTTATCCTTGCCCACCAGGGCACGGTGGAGCGGCTGCTGGCCCAGCTCGCCGAGCTTCCCGGGCTGGCGAACGAACCAGCGGCGCCCAGGCTTGCCCGCGCGCGGGAACGCGTCGCGTCCATGAGCCTGGGGCTCAAGCGCATCCAGAACCTGGTGCTGAACCTGCGCAAGTTTTCCCGGCTGGACGAAAGCGAGCAGCAAAGCGTGGACGTGCCGGACGCGATCGACACGGTGCTGGCCCTGTTGACGCACAAGCTTGGAACCGCGATCACGGTCTCGCGAGCATACACCGCGCCGCGCGAGCTGATGTGCCAGCCGGCGCTGCTGAACCAGGTCATCATGAACATCGTCGGCAACGCCGCCGACGCGCTGAACGCCCGGGACACCGACGACCCGTCATGGAAGGAGGGACGCATCGACATCACCACTAGCGAGGTCGACGGCGCCTATGCCATCGCCGTCGCCGACAACGGCCCGGGCGTGCCGGACGCCCTGCGCGAACGCGTGTTCGAGCCGTTCTTTACCACCAAGCCGGTCGGCTCCGGCACCGGGCTCGGGCTCGCCATCGCCTATGGCGTGGTGCAGGCGCATGGCGGCACCATCGGCATCGATGCGGTCGCGGGCGGTGGCGTCCGCTTCACCGTATCTGTGCCGATCCCGCGGGCGCCCGCGCCGTGAAGCCCGCGCCGTTCCGTCCGCCCGAACGTGCCACGGTGCTGCTGGTCGACGACGAGCCGGACATCCTGGTGGCGCTGGAGGACTTGATCGAGGACGAGTACCGGGTGCTGTCCGCCACCTCGCCGGTCCGGGCGCTGGAACTGCTGGCGGAGCATGCCGAGATCGCGGTGATCGTGTCGGACCAGCGCATGCCCGGCATGACCGGGGACGCGTTCCTGGCCCGAGCGCGGGGCATGACGCAGGCGGAAGCGCTGCTGCTGACCGGCTATGCCGACCTCAGCGCGGTGGTGACGGCATTGAACGATGGACGCATCTCCGGCTACGCCCACAAGCCGTGGGAGCCCGTGGCGCTGCTGTCGATGATACGCCAGGCGGCGGAGCGTGCCCGGATCGGGGCGGCGCTGCGCGATGAGCGCATGCTGTTGTCCGGCCTGATGGACAGCATCGACGACGGCCTGTCGTTCAAGGACAGGGAAGGCCGTTTCATCCGCTTGAACGGCGTGGCCGCGGGCCGGCTGGGGCACAGCGTCGACGACTGCCTCGGCCGGACCGAGCAGGCGTTGTCGGCAGGACTGGCGGCCGAGGACGAGCGCCGCGCCATTGAGAACGAGGATGAACGCGCACTGGGGCCGGATGGAGGCCCCAGCCGGGTGCTGAGCCGGATCGAGCGCCACGGCCGCGCCTGCTGGATGGAGCGCCTGCGCGGGCCGCTGCGCGATGCGGACGGGGTGGTGCAGGCGCTGGCGACCTTTGAGCGTGACGTCACGGTGGCCAGGCTGATGGAAGATCGGCTGCGTCAGGCGGACCGTATGCAGGCGCTTGGCACCATGGCGGGCGGGGTGGCGCACGACTTCAACAACCTGCTGACCGCCGTGCTGGGGAGCCTGGAGCTGGCGCAACGCGCCGCCGGCGCGGACGCCCGCCTCCTCCGCCTGATCGAGACCGCCATCGCCGGCGCCGAGCGCGGGGCCGCCCTGACCCAGCGGCTGCTGAGCTTCAGCAGGCAGCGCGACACCGCGAGGGAGGTCGTGGACGTGAACGCGCTGGTGCAGGCGATGGACGACCTGCTGGCGCGAAGCATCGACCGGCCCCAGGTGCAGATCGTGCAGCGGCTGCAGCCGGATCTGCCGGTGGCCCTGGTCGATCCGGCGCAGCTGGAGCTGGCGCTGCTCAACCTGTGCATCAACGCGCGCGACGCGATGGACGGCGCCGGCACCATCACGCTGAGCACGCAATGGCTGCCCGACGGCGAGGAGGATGACCACGTGCTCCGGATCGGCACGCCGCCGTCCGGCGGGTCGGTCGCGGTTGGGGTGTCCGACACGGGCAGCGGCATGAAGGAAGAGGTCGTCGCGCGTATCTTCGAGCCGTTCTACACCACCAAGGAGATCGGCCGCGGCACCGGGCTCGGTTTGTCGATGGTGTATGGCTTTGTGCAGCAAAGCGGCGGGGCGATACGCATCCGTACCGCACCGGGGGCAGGCACCAGCTTCCGGCTCTGCCTGCCCGCGACGCCGGCGACCGCTTCCGGCTGAACGCCGAGCCGGTTCAGGCCTTGGCGAACAGCCTTCTCCAGCGCGGCGCGCGGCGCTGGCGCGTTGCGGACATGTCGTTCTCGATCAGCGGAGCCGGCGGCTGCGTCAGCGTCACCTGGTCGAACCAGTTGAGCGACCCGGCCTTCAGCACGCTGGACTGCTCGGGCATCGGGATCGGGATGAAGCGCTCGTGCTCGCCGAGCACGGCCGAAGGGTGCAGGCGTCCGTCATGCCCGGCGCCCAGGTAGCCATCCCCGTTGCGTATGGCGATGCAGTGCGCGCCGTCCTCGACCAGCTGAGAAGAGTTCGACTGGGCCGGGTCGTTGGTCCGGGCGTCTTCGGCGTTGAGCGAGATCGGGATCTCGCGGTCGTTGGACAGGATGTAGAAGCTCGACGCGCCGTCGGCCCATTTGGCGAAAACCGGGAACATGTCGCTGCGCCCGAACACGTGTTGCTCCAGCCGGACCGAGCGGTTGGCCATCTCGTAGGCCAGGAAGGTGCCGTGGACCGACATCAGCAGGCAACGCTTCCGGCCCAGCACGGTGGCGAGAAGCGGGCCATCGCCGACATCCACCGGCGGCGCGCGCAGCTGCATCACCTCCTTGGCGACCAGGGCGAAGTGCGCCGTGGCCGCCGCCCGGTCGCCCCTGGCGAACAGGGTGTGCACCAGGAGCATGTTCATGGGGTCGCTCAGGATGGTCTTGTAGTCGGGGTGCTCGGCGATGCGCGGCGAGCGCAGCGCCTTGAGGCACAATAGCGGCTTGCGCTGCGATGCCTTGCGCAGCGAGCGCACCATGAAGTGGGCGTTGCTGCGCCGGATCCGGTTCATCTCCCCCACCACCGCGCGCTTGTCGTCGGATCGCACGGAGCGTATTAGGCCGGAGAACATCGACGCGCGCCAGGACGGGTTGTAGACGGCGTGGTTGGCGTGCGGAACGGTAACGAACTCAGCATCCGGCAGGTGCTTGCGCAACAGTTCGGCGCTGTAGGTGTCGACGAACTCGGACGGGTCGAAGAACGCGACGATCCGGCCGTGGGTGTCGGCTTGCGTGATGCCCATGCCCTTGAACTGCGGCCGGTCGGCCACGTTGTGGTGCGACATCGAGTGCGTCAGGATCTTGCGGTGGCGGTCGCTCGGGAACTCCAGCTCGTCCGGATCCATGGAGAAGAAGGCCGAGCAGGCCAGCACGTAGTCGGCCTTCAACGCCCGCGCGTGCTTGATCGCCGCGTAGCCGCCCATCGACTGACCGAACACCACGACCTTGCGACCACGTCGCTCCCGCTCGACGATCCGGAACACCTCGTCCATCTCCGGCGACAGGTAGAACCCCTTGACCGTGGTCATGACCCCGACGCAGGAAATGTTCGCCTCGTCGACGATCGGCTTGAGGAAGTAGTGCACGTGGGCGAGGTGTTCGTTGTGCAGTTCGCAGAAGGTGACCAGAAGATAATCCGACGTCCCGTGGTTCAAATGAACGACGATTTCTTCACCGGCATGGACGATCACGGTTTTCTCCAGCTATTTGCTGCAGCGCACTTGCGGAACTGGCGCAGTAACGGCAGAACGGTATCAACGCCTAATCCGCGCGCACCGCGAGATGCAACGTTTTAATGTGAAACCGGCCGCGGCTCGGATCATAATTTCGATTTAATGATGCAATTGCAAGTGGTATCGCGACAAAATGCAACCGGATGGTGTCTGTGTCCCCGGACACCGTTTTCAACCGCCTCGTGAAGGTCCGATCATGTGCGACCTGCTGGTTCTCGACGACGATCCGCTGGTGCGGAACATCCTGGTCGACGCCCTGCGCGAGGAAGGGCTGGACGCGGTCGG
>CAXSHC010000031.1:0-252 GCA_964236745.1 uncultured Acetobacteraceae bacterium | reverse complement strand
CGGGGGCGCCGGCCGAGCGGTCGAGCTCGATCACGGCGCCGGGCTCGAGGCCGAAGCGCTGCGCGTGTTGCGGGACGGCCAGCCGCCAAAGGTGTTCGTGACCGATCTCGACCTGGGCACGCGCCGCAACGGCTTCGTGGTCGCCGGGATCGCGCGCATGCTGTTTCCCACCGTGCCGATCATCTACATCACCGGGCGGCCAGACACGCTGCAGGGACGCGTGCTGGATCCGAACGAGACGGTGCTGCACAA
>CAXSHC010000030.1:15982-16475 GCA_964236745.1 uncultured Acetobacteraceae bacterium | reverse complement strand
TCCGTGCCCGGTCCGCGACCTCTCCTTCATGTTCACGAACCGCGACGACCTCGACTTCATCGCCGGGCAGATTTGGGAGCGTGGGCTTTCCACCTACGAGGCACCGACGCCCGGCCTCATCGTCAGCTTGTGCCAGGGCAGCGCGGGCGCGGTTCTGGATGTCGGCGCCAACACGGGGATATTCTCCCTTCTCGCCGCCGCCTCCAACCCGTTGGCGGAGGTATTCGCATTCGAGCCGCTCGGCCATGTCAGGCAGATCCTGGACGCCAACCTGTCGCTGAACCCGTCGCTTTCGCCACGCGTCCACGTCCATGCCTGCGCCTTGTCGAACCGCACTGGCAGCTCGCGCTTCTTTGAAACGGTGAACGACCAGGGCTTCCTGACCACGAGCTCCTCGCTGGAAGTGTCGCACGCCCGTTGCATCGACGGGGGCAAGTTCCTCGACGGCGAAGTCGAGACCATGACCCTGGACGCCTGGGCGGAGCAGCATCTG
>CAXSHC010000030.1:6051-15972 GCA_964236745.1 uncultured Acetobacteraceae bacterium | reverse complement strand
CGAGATGCCGATCAGGCTGATGAAGATAGACGTCGAGAGCCACGAATACGCGGTGATCGAGGGAGCGGGTGCCGCGATCGCGCGGTATCGGCCGATGATCATCCTGGAGGTGCTGCCGGGCGCGGAAGTGTGGCCGATCCAGCAGATGATCGACAAGCAACGCTATCTCGTCTTCGCGATCACGCCCACGGCGCTGCGTCAAACCTTTCGGCTGCACTACAGCTCGGACGCCACCAACCACCTCCTGTGCCCGGCCGAACAAGGCGAACGCATCTTCCGGCTGCTGCGCCAGCACGCGCTTTGCCTTGAGCTGGATTGAACGGTTGCCGGTGATGAGGCTCCTGGACCCGCGCAGGGAGCAGGGCGTCGAACGGCTGGTCTCCCAGGCCACCAGGGCGCAGCAGCGCCAGGACTGGACCGCTGCGCGCGAGCTGTGGCGGGAAGTGACCCGCCTGCAGCCGGACCGCTTCAACGCCTGGCTGCAGCTCGGCAACATGCTCAACGAGCTGACGGAGCACGACGCCGCGATCGATGCGTTCCGCACCGCGATGGCGATCGATCCGGAAGCGTCCGAACCGGATAGCGGGATCGCCGGCGTCCTCGAGCGCATGAACCGGTGGGACGAAGCGTTCGAGGCCTGGCAGAAGGTGGCGCTGGCGTCGTCTTGTGCTGCGGCGCCGGAAAAGCTGGCGCACGCCCTGCTCCACGCCGCCATGTCCGCGATCAAGATCAACCGTCCGGATCGCGCCGAGGACACGCTGCTGCTGCTCAAGCGCATACAGCCGGCGGTCGCGGAGGAAGCGCGGTTCACGGTGATGCACGCGCAGGCCGTCCGGATGCGTAGCCGCTCGGCCGCGGTTCCGCTGCTGCGCACGCTGGGCGCCGCCGCGCCGACCGACCCGGCGGCCGCGTTCGAGGTGGCCTCGGTGCTGCTCGACGGCGAGGATCAGGCCGCCGGGCTGGCGGCATTGCAGCCGGCGCTCAGGCAGCGTCCCAACGAGCTGTCCTTTTTGTGGCTGGCCGCCGACCTGAACGAGCGGCTCGGCCGCTGGGACGAGGTCCTGGTGCTTTGCGAGCGGATGGACCGGCTCGATCCGGCCCAACCCCGCTTCCTGCGACGGGGCCTGGAAGCGGCGCTGAAGATGAACAACCTGCCCGCGGCGCGGCGCCTCGCGCTCCAGGCCAGGCGGCGCGACAACAGCCTGGAAGCCATCCACGCGCTGATCGACCCCTACCGCGCCGACAACCAGTTCCGTCGCGCGCGGCTGATCTGCCGCTGGCTGCGACACCAATGGCCGCACAGCCGGTGGCACGCGACGCAGTATGCCGTCCTGACCGCCTCGTCCGGCTTTCCGGACCTGGCCGACCGGCTGGTGCGCGACGACATTTCCCGCAACGGGCGAACCATCGAGATGACGCGCGCCTATGCCGACATCGCGTTCCAAAGCGGCAACTTCGCCGAGGCGGTGCGTCGCCTGCGCTTCTTCCTCGAGCTGCATCCGGACGACGAGCCTGCCTCGATCCTGCTCGGCTATGCCCTGGCCAACGCCCAGGGCATAGCCGAGGGCGAGCGCCACTTCGCCGACGCTGCCTCGCGGCAGTTCCAAAGCCGCGGCGCGCTGACCGGGCTCGCGCACATGGCGATGCGCCGGCGCGACAAGCAGGACACGTTTGAGCGCTGGCGGCGGATCACGGCTATCCATCCGGACTGGGACATCGGCCACGTCGAGCTGGCGCGCAGTGCCTACGAGCTGCGACAAACCGGGCTGGCGCGCGAGATCTGCACCGGGCACCTGGCGGACCATCCCCGTGACGCGACAACCGGCGAGTTCTACGCCTGGCTCCTGCTCGCGACCGGCCGCGTCCAGGAAGCCTGGGACTGGCTCCAGCGCCTGCTGCGCCACGACCGGAGCTGGACGGTGGTGGAGCTGCTGGTGCAGGCGGCGGCCGGCCTCCGGCGCCTCGATGCCGAGCTTCCCGCGATCCTGGACCTGTTGCCGCAGGCGACCACGCGGGAAGCGGGACGCCGGCTGTATCACGTCCTGCGCTTGCTCGAGGTCGCCGGACGAGCGAACCGGCTGCACGACGTGATCGACCGCGCGGTGGTGGAAGCCGGCCATCTCGGCTGGCTGTCTCCCTATCTGGCCAGAAACGGGATCGCCCGGAACAAGCCGTCGCCGGGCGGCTCGCCGCTCGCTGACGGCGGCCAGCGCATCGACCGCGCCTGGAGAACCGTGCATGACTGCGTCCGGGGCGACCTGGCCGAGCGGATCAGGACGAGCGACGCGGCCGGGATTCGGCAGATCCTCGACCGCGCGGCGCGCGACCGCCCGGTGGTCCACGTCGTCAACAAGTTCGAGCAGGTGTCCGGCGGCAGCGAGCTGCACGCGCTCGACATCGCCAGCCGGCTGTCGCGCCATGCGACGGTTGGGCTGTGGGCGCCGGAAATGCCGCACCCGCATTTCAGCGAAAGGTGCGGCGTGCGCGCAGTGGAACCGGCGGAAGGCCAAGTGCCACGAGGCGGCGTGCTGGTTCTCGTCGGCGTTTACTTCGAGATCGCGCACTGGCTGTCGCAGGCGAGGCCGTCGCGGGTAATCTTTCTCTACAACACGTTCGAGGCGCCGCTGCTGTTCGAGCGCGTGCAGGAAGTCTGGGAGCGCTGTGGAGTGCGCGCCGAGCTGCTGTTCTGCTCCGACATGATGCAGGCCGAGGTCGGCCTGCCCGGATTGTTCGAGCCGTCACCCACCGACATCGAGATGTTCCGGCCGCGCCACGAGCCGCACCCCCCGACCCACCGCTTCACGCTCGGCCGGCACAGCCGCGACGTTCCGGAAAAGCATCACCCGGACGATTGGAAGATCTACCAGACCGTATCGGAATGCGGCGGGGTGTCGGAGGTGCTGGGCGGGACCTGCATGTCGGCTGGCTTTCCGTCGGTTCCGGGCCTCGACCTGCTGCCCGCGCGCTCGACGAACATGGTGCCCTTCCTCCAGTCGCTCGACTGCTTCTTCTACCGTACCTCCACCTGGGTGGAGCCCTGGGGCCGGGTGGTGCTGGAAGCCATGGCATGCGGCCTGCCGGTGGTGGCGAGCCGGATCGGCGGCTATGCCCAGGTCGTCCGCCACAACGAGAACGGCTTGTTGTTCGACACCACGGAAGAAGCCTGTGCCCTGGTCCGCCAGGTTTGCGAGGACCCGGCCTTGCGCCTGCGTCTGGGCACGAGTGCCAGGCAGTCGGCGGAAGCGCTGCTGGGCGAGGCTGCGATGGATCGCCTGGTATCGTTCTACCTGGCCGCCTAGGCGAACGGTTGGTGCGCCGTTGCAGCATCGCCTTCACGCCGATCTCGCTGGCGTTGCTGGCGGGTGGCCTGTTGCTGGCCGGACCCGCGCCCGCCCGGGCCGGCGCGCTGGATGGCGGCGTCATCGACGCGGTGGATTGGAGCGCTGCATCCTACCGGCCGGGCGAAACGCCGAACATGACGGTGAGCCTGCACGCCGTCAGCGGCTTCGACGGCACGATCGTCGCGGTATTATCGGACGGGCGCGGCATCCCGTTCCCGTCCCCGCCGCCGCGATCCGTCCTGGTCGCGCCGGGAGCCGGAACCGTTATCCAGTTCCGCTTCGCCGTTCCTGCCGCCGATCGGCGCGGTTACCACGTCGACATCGAGGCCAGGGATCGGTCGGGCCGAAGGGTGGACGAGGCGTCCGGTGCGTTCGACGTCGCCAGCGACTGGAAGCGGTTTCCGCGCTACTGCTTCATGACCGGCAGCAGCGTCGTTGCCGGGCAGCCGGTCGAGGCGATGCTGCAGGACCTGGTGTCCTACCGCTGCAACGCTGTCCAATGGTACGACGTCAACTGGAAGCAGCACCTTCCCTACAGCCCGGCCGCGTCCTGGCCCAACGTCGCCAATCAGTTGATCGACCGGCACACCCTGTCCATCGGACTCGCCGCGGCGCATCGGCTTGGCCTCGCCAGCTTCGACTACGCGCTGTGGAACGGCGCCTGGCCCGGCTATGAAACCGACGGCAGCGGCGTCAAACTGTCCTGGGGCTTGTTCCACCACGGATGCGCGCCGCGCTGCTCCGAGCAGGACGAGGTGAGCCACGGCCCGTTTCCGTCCGGCTGGGCAACGCCGAAGCTGCTGCAGATGGACGCCTCGAACCCGGCTTGGCAGGCCTTCTGGCGCTTGCAGGAAGGCAGGGTGCTGGACCGGCTCGGCTATGACGGGGTGCAGATCGACACCCTGGGCGACCCGGGCCCGGTGACAAATGCCGACGGGCGTCCAGTGAACCTCGGCTCGGCGCTAGTACCCTTCACCAACGCCGCCGCCTCGTCGCTCAAGCGTCGGGTGATCCTGAACCCGGTCAGCCGGTGGAACTTCGACGACGTTCTTCGCCACGGCGCCGGCGACGTGGTCTACACCGAGATCCACCCGGAGTTCGGTGACACCCCATTCTTCCCGTCCTTGAACGGCTTGGCCGCGCGGATCCATGCCGCCACGCGCCGCAACGCGGTGATCGCCGCCTACCTGGAGGCCGGCCGCGCGCAGCGGCCGGGATGTCATACGAGCGGCGGCAGCCACACCTGCTTCTTCAACGCTCCGGGCGTACGCTACCTGGACTCGCAGATGCTGGCGTCCGGGCTCGACCATTGGGAGTTCGGCGACCGCAACACCGCCTGCCCGGCCCGGCAGGCGAAACTTGCCAGCAACATCTATGTTCCGGGCCCGGCCTTGTGCATGGACGGCGCTCTGCAGGAATGGGAACAGGACGCTCGCAACTTCGAGGTGTCCTACGAGACCCTGCTTCGGGACGGGGTTGTCGACGCCCCGAAACTCGTTGCCGCGACCGTGGCCTCGTCCGGCGCCATCTTCAGCACCACGGGGGCGGCGGGAACCATCTACGCCCTGCCGAAGCGGCGTTCTGGCTTCACGATCCTGCACCTGCTGAACTTTTCCGCGCTTCGGTCGATCCGGCTGGACGACGACAACGGAACGGCGGCCCCGCCGCACGTGTTCGAGCGCCTGCCGGTGGTCCTGCAGGTGCCGCAGGGGTTCCAAGACGGCAGTCGGCTCTGGTGGGCGAGCCCAGACATCCGGCACGGCAAGGCGCAGCCGCTGCACTACACTTATGACGGCGCCCGGATCCGCTTCACAGTGCCGCGTCTTGAGACCTGGGACATGATCGTGCTGGAAACCAGGAAGGCAAGTCAATTGTAGAAGCCTTAACTTGACATGTTCAAACAACACGACGTTCACGCTTCAAAATCTTGACAACAATGCTTTGCCAGTTTAGCTCGAGCATACATGCTCCGCCCGACGGAGAACCGATGCGGCCGAGCCGAGCCGGCCGTCATCATTCGTTACCCTTCATCAGGCATGGCAGGCATCAATGGACACATTGGAATTCAACCTCCGGGACACCGCCACCAGCCTGCTTCGCAAGACCTCGCAGCGGCCCCCGCCGCCGGTGCGCCGTCGCCGGCTGTCCTTGCCGTTCCTGCTGGTGGTAATGCTGCCGACGCTGCTCGCCGGCATCTACTATTTCGGCATCGCCTCGCCGCAATACGTGTCCGAAGCGCAGTTCGTAGTGCGCGGCCAAAGCAACTCGTCTCCTGGCATGCTGTCCAGCTTGCTGCAAACCGCCGGCGGGGGAGGTTCGGCCACCGAGGACACCTATGTGGTGCAGAACTACATGATGTCCCGGGATGCTGCCGCCCTTCTGATCCGCACCGCAGACCTTCGGGCGACCTTCGACCGCCCCGGCGCCGACATCCTGGCCAGGTTCCCCAACCCGTTCCAGGGCCACACCTTTGAGCACTTCTTCTGGCACTACCAGCACCATGTGGTCGCGGAGCTGGACACCACCACCGGCATCTCCACCCTTGCCGTGCAAACCTTCCGCCCGGAAGACTCGCAGCGCGTCGCCACTGCCTTGATGGCCGCCGCCGAGCAACTGGTGAACCAGATGAACGCGCGCCAGCGCGAGAACATCATCAGCACCTCCGAGCACGAGGTTGCGAACGCCGAGCAGCAACTCCGTGACGTGTCCGCCCGGATCGGCGCCTACCGCAACCGCGTGGCCCTGCTCGACCCGATGAAGCAATCGGCGCCAATACTCAAGGACATCAACGACCTGCAAACGATGCTGAGCACCACGCAGCTGCAGATCACGCAGCTCAAGGAGTCGGCGCCGAACAGCCCGCTGTTGTCGGTCTATCAGCGCCGCGCGCAGGCCTTGACCGCCCAGATCGCCCGCGCCGGCACCGCCGTGACGGGGTCCGACCAGTCCTTGGTGCCGAAGATCACCGCCTATGACGACCTGACCATCCAGCGCGAGCTGCTGGAAAAACAGCTTGCTACCTCCACGGCGGCATTGGAAACCGCCAAGGTCCAGGCCGACCGCCAGCAGTTGTTCCTCGACGAGGTGGTGAAGCCGAACCGGCCGGACTACGCCGCCTATCCGCGCAGCATCGTGTCCATCCTGATCGTGTTCGTGAGCTTTCTCGGCATCTTCCTGATGGCGCGCCTGTTGATCGCCGGTGCCCGCGAGCACCACGTTTCGTGACCGGCCTCGCCGCCGCGCTGCGCGGCCTGCTCGGGTTGTTCCGCGTGCAGGAACGCGTGATCGGCGCTCTGGTGCTGCGTGAGCTGCACACCCGCTATGGGCGCGAGAACATCGGCTTCCTGTGGGTGATCGGCGAGCCGATCCTGTTCTGCGCCGGCGTCGCGGTGTTATGGACCGCGATCCGCCCGGCACACGAGCACGGGGTGCCGATGACCGCGTTCGTGATCACCGGCTATGTGCCGCTGACCATGTGGCGGCATTGCTTGTTCCGCGCGGTCAAGGCGTTCGAGTCGAATGGCAGCCTGTTGTTCCATCGCCAGGTGACGCCGCTCGACATCATCCTGGCCCGGGTGGTGCTGGAAGTCGCCGGTTCTATAATGGCTGGCATCATCGTGATCCTGTGCGCCATGGCGGTGAACTTCATGGAGCCGCCCAAGGATTACGGGATGCTTTACCTGGGCCTCGGCTTCCAAATCCTGTTCTGCCTGGGCAGCGCCCTGCTGGTGGCGGCGCTGAGCGAGATGTCGGATTTGATCGAGAAGTCGGTACAGGTGTTCGCCTACCTGGCAATCCCGTTCTCGGGCGCCTTCACCATGGCCGACTGGCTGCCGGCCAAGTATCGCTGGTTCCTGCTCTGGTCGCCCAGCGTCAATAACCTGGAAATGATACGCAGCGGCCAGTTCGGCCACAGCGTGCATCCGCATTACAACATCCCCTACGACCTGTCCGCCACCGCCCTGATGGTCCTGCTTGGGCTCTTCCTGACCCTGGGCATACGGCGTCACATCGTCATCCAGTGATCTGCTGCCCATGCTCCGCTGCATCGACATCGTAAAAGAGTTCCACATCCCGCGCGGCCGGCGCCGGGTGCTGGACCGGGTGAACTTCCAGATCGAGGCTTCGCAGAAGCTGGGCATCCTCGGCCGCAACGGCGCCGGCAAGTCCACCCTGATCAAGATCATCGGCGGCGTGGAAACGCCCACTTCCGGTCGCGTCGAGCGCCACATGTCCGTGTCCTGGCCGCTCGCGTTCGGCGGCGCGTTCCAAGGCTCGCTCAGCGGGCTCGACAACCTGCGCTTCATCTGCCGCATCTATGACCTGGAATACGTGAGCACGCGCGCGTTCATCGACGACTTCGCCGAGCTCGGCGCCCAGCTTGCCGAGCCGGTCAAGACCTATTCCTCCGGCATGCGCGCGCGCCTCGCCTTCGCGCTGTCGATCGTGATCGAGTTCGAATGCTACCTGATCGACGAGGTGATCATGGTGGGCGACGCGCGCTTCCTGCAGCGCTGCCAGGACGAGCTGTTCGGCAAGCGTGCCAACCGGGCGCTGATTATCGTGTCGCACGACATGGGCTTCATCCGCGAGCACTGCGATAGCGGCGCCCTGATCCACGACAGCCGGCTCCGCATGTATGACGGCATCGGCGAGGCAATCGACGCCTACAAGGCGCTGTAGTGCCCTGGAGCACGATCCGTTCGCATCGGCTCGCGGAACATGGTCCAGGCAGTGATTTCGACGGGTATCATCCGACCGGCCGATCCGGTCCGATGATGTTTTAATTCCGCGACACCGCGATGCCGGTGATCGCCGGACCGATGATCAGGCTGATCAGGTTGAAGAACTTGTAGAACTTGTTGGTCTTGGCGTTGGCGATGTAGACGAGGTCCTTGTCCTTCATCGCGAAGCGCTGCGCCAGGAAGTAGCTGGTCGGGTTCATCATGTCGAGCTGGTACACCACCGGTGCCGTCCGCGTGCCGGGCCGTACCGGCACTCCGATCTCGGCTGCCACCTGCGGGTTCTCGAAGCGGAACAGGAACACCGCGTTCGGATCGGCGCGCTCGTCCAGCGGCCCGCCAATACGCGCCAGCGCTTCCGCCAGGCTCAGCTGCGGCGCGTTGAACGGCGCTTCCGACACCTTGGCGGTGGCGCCGAACACGGTGAAGGTGCGCGGATGGTAGCTCACCTGGATGCGGTCGCCAGGAACCAAAGCGATGTTCTGGTCCGGGCTGTCCTGCAGCACCTCCAGCGGGATGCGCGCCGAGCGCCTGCCCCGGCTGAGCTGCACCGTCATGTCTTCCGGCGGATGGGTCGGCCCGCCGGCGATCGCGATCATGTCCAGCAGCCGCTCGTGCGCCAGGGTCAACGGTTCCCGGCCAGGCTTGCGTATGTCGCCTCCCACCACTACCGCGTTGGCGATGTCGGTGCTGATGCGCACCAGCACCTGCGGGTTCTGCGACTGCCCCTTCAGCCCGGCCTGGATCGCGCTCGCGAGCTCCGTGGTGCTGCGGCCGGACGCCCGGATGCGGCCGACATAGGGCACGTCCACCGTGCCCGCGGCATCCACCGCGATCGGCGGCAGGTTCTCGGAGGTGACGCTGGTGCTGGGCCCGGGGCCTCCGGTTAGCGGGTTGGCGGTACCGGACGAAAGCCCGCCTCCACCGCCGCCGAACAGGCCGCTGCCGAGCTCGAAGATCGACACCTGCAGCACGTCACCCGGCCCGATCCGGTCATTCTGCGTTCGCTCACCGAGCCCCCCGTCCAGCGACGACAGCGGCGGCGGTGCTCCCGCCGCGACCGCATCAACCACTGCCGGGCTGAGCGGCACGATGCGGAAGCCGAGCGGGTTGGTCTGCGGCTTCTTCGCCGAGTCGAGGATCTTCTCTTCCACCGGACCGCTGTCCGGCAGGGTGTTGCAGGCCGCCAGCAGCAGGAGCGGCAGGACCACGGCAAGGGGGCGCATCGGCCTGGCCGGTCCCGGGTGGCGCAGGCTCTTGGACATCGTGGCTCCCGCTTCCGGACCGCTCCTCACCTCAGGCCGCCTCGCGCTGACGGCCTGACAGGACCGCGCGATACATCGCCGTCAGCCGGGCCTGGTAGCTCGGCATGTCGAACCGAGCCGCCTGTGCCGGGCCGGCTGCACGCAGCGCCGCGCAGGCGCCGTCATCGGCATCGAGGCGGCGTATGCCGGCGCCGATCGACGCCGTGTCGTAGGCGTCGACGAACAAGGCCGCTTCGCCCGCCACTTCCGGCAACGCACCTTCGCGCGACGTCAGCACCGGCGTGCCGAACGACAGCGCTTCCAGCACGGGCAGGCCGAAGCCCTCGGTGAGCGACGGGAACAGCACCGCGCGCGCGCCGCGGATCAGCATCATCAGCGACGGTTCGGGCAGGTATTCAAGGTGGCGGATGCGTCCGCTCCGGGTGGCGCGCTCGATCATCAGCAGCTCGTTCTCCGCCTTCCACGCCATGGCCCCCACCAGCACCAGCGGACGCGACACGTCGGTCGCCAGGAACGCCTCGATGATGCGGCCGATGTTCTTCTTGGGCTCCAGCGAGCCGAAGAACAGGAAGT
>CAXSHC010000030.1:0-6041 GCA_964236745.1 uncultured Acetobacteraceae bacterium | reverse complement strand
GCCCGTCCAGCTCCAGCGCCGCCACCGCCTCCGTGCGCGCCAGCGCCGACGCGTTCGGCCGGAACGACTGGTAGGTGTTGAACAGCCTTTCCTCGACGCCTGGGTGGAACGACAGGATGTCGCGCCGTGACGCTTCCGACACGGTGCACAGCGCGTCCGCCTGCGCCGCCAGCGCCGCGATCAGCCGGTAATGGTAGGTCTTGTCGTCCAGGGTGGTGTAGGGCAGCCGAAGCGGCACCAGGTCGTGCACGGTGTAGACGTTTCTCGACCCCTTCAGCCGGATCGGCAGCGGGTAGGTCCAGTGCATGATCGCCGGCGCCTGCGGAACGGTGATGCTCAGGAAGCGCCGCGTGCGCCGGAAATAGCGGCTGGCGGCGCGGAACAGCTCGGTCACGTTGAGGATGCGGTCATAGGACGGCATGCGATGGCTGAAGCCGCGATGCTCGACCCGGCTCGTCATCGGCACCTCGACCGCCTCGGTGCCGAGCCACTCGGCCTGCCGGTCGTCGATCCAGCGGCGGCTGAGAAGCTTGGTGCGCCGGGGTGTCGGTTCCGTGCCCAGGCTGTCGAAGAAGATCACCTCGCGCAGCGGCGGCGGGGTACGCGACGTGATGGCCATGCCGTACACCACGTCGACCTTGTGGCCCATGCGTGTCAGGCAGTGGCTGAGCGTACGGGCATAGGTGGCGACGCCGGGGCGGCGGCCGCGGGCGAGGTTGAAGCCGTCGATGCCGATGCGCGGAACAGAAGGATCGGGCAAACAGCGCTCTTCCGCGACAACACTCGATGGGCCGGACGGGGCGGATGCTGCCGATCGGCTTGGGGAGGCGCACCCTAGGTGATCCGGTTTCGATCCGGAAGGGAGGCCGCCGCGATCCGCCGGTACAGCCCGTCCAGCCGGGCGCCATAAGCCTCCATCGAGAACAGCGCCGCCCGCTCCCGTCCCGCTGCGGCCAGCCGGTTGCACAGGAGCCCGTCGCGGTCGAGCCGGCTGATCGCTTCCGCCAGCTCCGCCACCTCGCGCGGATCGGCCAGCAGCGCGGCGCCGCCGGCCGTCTCCTCCGTGGCGTCCCCGCGCGCGGTCAGCACCGGCACTCCCAGCATCATTGCCTCGGCGATCGGCAGCCCGAACCCTTCTGCCAGCGACGGGAACAGCACCGCGCGCGCCTCGCGCATCGCCCGCACCAGGACAGGACGCGGAACCCACGGCAGGCGAAGCACCCGGTCCGGCGCCGGATGCGCCGATAGCGCGGACAGCTCCGACGCCGCCCCTTGCCCGTCCGGCCCCACCAGCACCAGGGTCCGCCGGCTGCCGCTCCGCCCGTGCGCCGCGATCACCCGGCCGACGTTCTTGCGCCGCTCGACGCTGCCCACGCACACGAAGCTGCCGGGCGGGCATGGTGCCGCCACCGCTTCCGACGCCGCGAGCAGCGCCGGCGGCAGGTCCACCGCCTGGTACAGGTTGACCACCCGCTCCGGCGCCACCCCCAGCCGGCGCACGATGTCGGTCCGCACCGTTTCGGACACGGTAACCACCGCCGCCGCCCGCCTGATCGCGGCACGAAGCAGCCGCTCCATCCGGCCGGGCGCGATGCCGGTCAGCTCCGGCTGAAGCAGCGGGATCAGGTCGTGCACCGTGACCAGGTTCGGCACGCCGGGCAGGTGCAGCGGCAGCGGATAGGTCCAGTGCATGATCGCGGGCGGGTCCGCCACCCGGACGGCGAGCAACCGGCGATGCAGGTCGAAATGCACCTGCGCCACGCGAAACAGGTCGTCCGACAACCAGGCCGGCTCCGCTCCAACCTCGACGGGACGCGCGGCCCGGCCTGGCGGCACCGCCTGCAGCAGCCGGCGCAGGCGCGCACCCGGCCGGTGCGTCGCGGCACCGGGATCGGCCAGGATGCCGAGTGGCGCGTCCAGCAGCCATTGCGGCTGCCAGCCACTTCGCCGGCAGGCCTGCGCCAGCACCGCGGCATAGGTGGCGACGCCGGTGCCGGCGGAACGGCTCACGTTCCGGGCGTCCAGCCCGATCCGCAAGCCGGTCGGGAACGGGCGGCTCAGCGCCGGGTCAGCCCGCTGCCGAACACCCGGTCCCAGAAGATGGCAGTGATCGCGTAGTTCGCGTCCTGGCCTGCGTAGTGGTGGCGCAGGTGGTGCCGCTTCAGCCGCGTCGCGATCGCACCGCGCATCGGCCGCTGGTGGCAGGCCCAGTGCACCGTGTCATAGCCGACATAGCCGAGCGCGAAGCCGAGGAACATCGCGTGTCCGACCACACCGGCGGACAGCAGGAACAGCCACCAGATCGAAGCACCCAGCGGCAGACTGACGGTCAGCGGCATGATGCTGCGAAGCGGATCCGACGGATCCTCGTGATGGTTCGCGTGCAGCAGGAACACCAGCCGCCTGCCCCAATTCGACCGCAGCTCCAGGTGGAACACGAACCGGTGCGCGGCATATTCGAACAGCGTCCAGAACAACAGGCCGGCCACCACGCCAAGCAGGAGCGGCATTGCCCCGACCGTTCGCATCGCCATCGTCCCCACCGCACCCAGCACCAGAAGCCAGGCCGACAGGAACAGCGGGAACGGCGTCAGCGTGGTCAGCTCCATCCAGCGGCTCTGGAACAGGCGGACGCGGGAGGGATTGGCCGGGCTGATGGGGATCATCCGACAGAACCTAGCACGTTCCCGGCGCGCGCGGGGCTTCTCACGCCCGACGCTGCTTCTTCGCCCGCTTCTCCCGCGCCGCCGCTTGGCTGGGTGCGGCGGTGCCCCCGCGGGCCCGGTCCAGCACGAAGCGCGCGTAGTCGTCCATGTCGCCGTCGAATGGCGCCACCGTGTTGTCGGCCGCCAGCCACAGCCGGTCTGCCACCAGCTCCATCAGCGAGCGGTCGTGGGTGATCAGGATCACCGCCCCCTGGTATTCGTTCAGCGCGTCCAGCAGCGCCCGCCTGCTGTCGATGTCGAGGTGGTTGGTCGGCTCGTCCAGGATCAGCAGATGCGGCGCCGCCATCGCCACCAGGTTGAGCAGCAGCCTGGCCCGCTCGCCGCCGGACAACGCAGCGGTGGTGGTGTTCTGCTTGTCGAAGCCGATGCCGAACTGCGCCAGCCGCGAACGATGCGACTGGTCGCTGTCGGCAGGGCGCGCCTCGCGCATGATGTCGAGCGGCGTCTGCTCCGGGTGGAGCGCCTCGATCTGGTGCTGGTGGAACCAGCCTACCTCCATCCGGCTGCTGCGGGTCATGCGGCCCGAGCGGATGCCAAGCGCGCCCGCCGCCATCTTGGCGAAGGTGGACTTGCCGGCGCCATTCACCCCCAGCAGCCCGATCCGGTCGTCGAGGTCGAGCCGGAGGTTCAGCCCACACAGCACCGGCGGGTCGTCGCCATAGCCGACCTCCACCCCTTCCAGCCGCATCAGGGGGGGCGCCAGCGGACGCGGCGGCGAGGGCAGCAGGAACGGCGACACCCGTTCCTCGACCGTGGTCGCGACCGGCTGCATCTTCGCCAGCCGCTTCACCCTGCTCTGCGCCTGCGCCGCCTTGGCGGCCGATGCCTTGAACCGGTCCACGAACGACTGCAGGTGCGCCCGCTCGGCTTCCTGCTTCACGCGCATGGCACTTTGCAGCCGAATCCTTTCCGCGCGCTGCTTCTCGAAGCTGTCGTAGCCGCCCGTGTAGAGCTCCAGCTTGCGCTCAGTGATGTGCAGGATGAAGTTGACCGAGTTGTTCAGTAGCTCGCGGTCGTGGCTGATGATCAGCGCCGAATGCGGATAGCGTGCCAGCCGCGCTTCCAGCCACAGCGCGCCTTCGAGGTCCAGGTAATTGGTCGGCTCGTCCAACAGCAGCAGGTCAGGAGCCGCGAACAGCGCCGCCGCCAGCGCCACGCGCATCCGCCATCCGCCGGAAAACTCTGACATCGGCCGCTCAAGGTCGGCGGTCGAGAAGCCGAGCCCGTTCAGGATTTCCGCCGCCCGCGCGGGTGCGGTATCGGCATCGATCTCCACTAGGCGGGACCAGATCTCGCCCATGTGCTCAGGATCCGCGATTTCGAGCGAGGCCAGCAGTGCTGCCCGCTCCGCATCCGCGGCCAGGATCGTGTCCAGCAGGCTGTCCGGCGTCGCTGGGTGTTCCTGGTCCACCGTCGCCATGCGTGCGGCTCGGGGAACGCCCACCTCCCCGCCATCCGGTTGCAGCTCGCCTTTGATCAGCTTGAACAGCGTCGACTTCCCGACCCCGTTGCGTCCGACCAGACCGACCTTGGAAGGATTGGGCAGGGTGACGGATGCCCGGTCGAAGAAGCGTCGTCCCCAGGCATTGAAGGTGAGGGCATCGATCTGCAGCATGGGCGCCTTCCCGGAACGGCGCCGCTTCTAGGCCCCGAACGAGAGCCGGGCAACTCGATCAACCACCGAGCCAATTGCTCCTGCAGGTCCCCGGGTGCCGAACCCGAGGACGTGCCGGGACGGGCCTGGCCTTCAGGCTGCAGCAGCCTGCCTGTTGATGCTGCCGGCTGCGAGCGCCGTCAGCTTATGGTCGGTCGCCTTTTCTTCCTCCAGCGTTTGTTCCAGCAACGCGGCCATGTCGGCACGACCAAGCTGCTTCGCCAGTGCCGCCAGGGTGCCGTAGCGGGTGATCTCGTAGTGCTCCACCGCCTGCGCGTTCGCGAGCAACGCGGTATGCAGTACCGCCTGGTCGTCGATGTCGCCAAAGGTTTCCTTGGCTTCCTTGATGATGCCGTCGATCGCCTCGCAGGTAACCGCCTTCGCTTCGCTGCCGTGCAGGCGGAACACCTGCTCCAGCCGGGTGATCTGGTCCTTCGTTTCCTGCAGGTGCGTCTGGAACGCGTTCTTGACGCTCTGGTCCGTCGCCTTCCCGATCATCTGCGGCAACGCCTTGGTGATCTGGTGCTCCGCGTAATAGATATCCTGCAGCATGTGCACGAACAGGTCGTCGAGCGTCTTAATCGGCTTGGTGAACAAGGCCATGGCCGTTTTCCTGACTTGTGGATGACCGTGCCAACGAAGCACCGACCCTCCTGTTCGCCAAGCCATCCTGCACGACGGCGTGTACCCCAGGCTGCGGCGGCCAGACGCCGCTTCTGGCTTCCCTTCGCCGCCTGCCGACCGGCGGCGAAAACGCAGGCGGTGCGGCGCGATCGTGCTGTTCAGCGACAGGATGACAACAGGGCCTCGCGTGGCGACGTACGGCATCCACCAGCGAACGGCGGTTCCGTCCCCCACGTCCACGAAGGGGCTCCAGCGATCCAACACCGTCGTGCAGCCGATCCTGCACGCCGGCCTCGGCTCGAAAGCATTTGTCGCTCCGAGCATCCCGCTTCCGCGGCACAGGCCGTTGTTTTGCCGGAGTCGGCCCGATGTGGCCGGGCGTTTTCCCATTCCTGCCGCTCCACATCCCCCATGTGGTGCCGGTGGAGACCGACGCCGTTGACAGCCCGGGCCCGGCGGGTACCGTTCTGGCGATGCAGCCGGACAACACCGACCGGCAGCTCATCGAGCTGCTGACCGCCAATGCGCGCATGCCTGCCGCGGCGCTTGGCCGGCGGCTCGGGTTGTCGCGCACCACGGTCCAGGGCCGGATCGAGCGCCTGGAGCGCAGCGGCGCCATCCAGGGCTACACCGTGCGCGTGGCCGTTCCCGCCACCGATGGAGCGGTCAGGGCGCACGTGCTGATCACCCTGGCGCCCAAGCAGACCGCCTCCGTGGAAGCGATGCTGCGCAAGCTTCCTCCCGTGCGCGAGCTGCACGCGGTGAGTGGGGCGGTCGACCTGATCGCGGTCGTGTCCGGCACCTCCACCACCGAGCTCGACGAGGTGATCGACCGCATCGGCGCCCTCGACGGCGTGCTGCGCACCACCTCCATGATCCTGCTGTCCACCCGCTTCTCGCGCTAGGCTTCCTTCCATGCAGCACGCCGTTCTCGCCGATCCCGACGCGCTCCGCGCCCGATTCTCCGAAGCGCTTTCGGAGATGTACCGGAAGGAAGTGCCGCTTTACGGCGACCTGCTCGCCCTGGTCGCCCGAAC
>CAXSHC010000029.1:6547-16692 GCA_964236745.1 uncultured Acetobacteraceae bacterium | reverse complement strand
GAACACCAGCAGCACGAAGATGATCACCATCAGCAGCGTGGACAGCGCGTCCACGTAGCCGGGCCAGGCGTCGAGCCCGTTGCCCCTGGTGCTTCCCCTTCCGCCGCGCCGCCTCATCGCGACGAGGGACCGGCCGCGGTGAAGGACGGACCACTGCTGTTCTGCCCGCTGGCGGCCACCGTGCGCGTCAGCACGCGCAGCTCGTTGCGTAGCTCGGCGGTGCTCTGGCTGCGTCCCTGTTCGTTGTCCGCCAGCATTCGCTGCAGCAGTCGCTCGATCGCGCGCAGCTCCGGCTGCCCCGCGGTATCGCCGCCGCTGCCACCGTCACCCAGCCGCTTCAGCGCCGGCATCATCGCCTGCTGGCTTTCCGCCACCCGCAGCATCAGCTGCTGGTTGGCGCGAAGCAGCTCGGTGAGGTTGCCGAGCCGGTCGGCCAGCGCCGCCATGGTCTGGTTGTGCGCGAGCCGGCTGTCCTCGGACCGGGCGAGCACCGTTTGCAGCCCGTCCAGGTTTTCCGCCGTCTGCTCCAGCAGCGCCTGCACGTAGGCCGGGATCGGCGCCTCGCCATCAATCCCGGCGGCATAGCCGGACGAGATCCGGGTGATCCCGGCCAGCCATTCCTCCAGCTCGTTGAAGAACCGGTTCTGCGCCTGGCCGGCGGTAAGGTCGAGGAAGCCCAGTACCAGGGAGCCGGCAAGGCCGAACATGGAGGCGGAGAACGCGGTGCCCATGCCCTGCAGCGGCCCCGCCAGGCCCGCCTTGAGCTGGTCGAACATCTGCGTCACGTCGCCGGAACCGACCGACAGGGTGGAGATCACGCCGCCGATCGAGTGCACGGTGCGAAGCAGGCCCCAGAACGTGCCGAGCAGGCCCAGGAAGATCAGCAGCCCGGTCATGTAGCGCGACAGCTCGCGGCTTTCGTCCAGCCGCGACGACAGGCTGTCCAGCAGCGAGCGGGTGGCGGGGGTGGACAGCACCAGCCGGTCGGCGCGGTTGCGGCTGGCCAGCATGGACGCCATCGGCGCCAGCAGCGTCGGCGGCCTGGGCGGCGCCAGCCCCGCGCGCGGCTGGCGCAGCGTCTCGATCCAGCGCACCTCCGGCGACAGCCGAAGCACCATCACCAGGTTCCAGATGATGCCGAGCCCCAGCACCGCCAGGATCAGCCCGTCCAGCACCGGGTTGTTGCTGAACGCCGCCAGCAGCGTCGGATACAGCGCCGCCACCACCGCGCCCACCAGCAGCAGGAACAGCAGCATGCGGACGCCATCGGTGGTCGGGCGGGTCATGGTCCGGAAGCCTTTGCTGCCGGCATCGGCGCCGGGATCGTGGTGCCGCTCCCGGGGACGGGCGACAGCACCATGTCGACCCGGTCTGGCGGAACGGAAGCGGAAAGGTTTGGCGACGTGGACGCGTTCGGCGCGGAACCGCCGTTCGCCGGTGCCGTCCCCATCACGCGCACGTAGATCCGGGTGGACGGGATGCCGTCGTTGATCAGCACCGCGCGCGCCGCCAGGCCGCGCGACAAGGCGAGCCTGCGCGGCGTGGACGGATCGTCGGCCGAGCCGGCGCTGGTGGCGTCGAGGTCGGCACGAACGGATGGGTCGGCCTTCATGCGGGCGGCGAAGTCGTGCAGCGCCTGCATGGTGACGGGGTTCACGTCCGCGCTGCCCGCGCCGAAGCTGATGCGCACCCCGCCCGCGATCGGCGTTGCGGTGCCCGTGGCGGTCTGCACCACCGCGACCGGCGGCGGCGGCGGCGGCGGATGCAGCGGCACGTTGATCACCGGCGCCCGCAACACCGGCGGCGGGGGCGGGGCGGGGGGAATGGTGGCGGCGGGCGGGCGGGAAGATGCCGCCTGCGCCCTGGCCGGCGCCGCACGCCCGCTGCCGCCGGAACCGTTGCCCGACCGGCGGGTGCTGTGGTGCCCTGCCTGCGCGGCGTGATGGCCCGCCTTCGCGCCCGCGTGCCTTGCCGGTGCCTGGGCGCCAAGCGAGTCGAGCGCGCCCTGGCTGGTGGTGACCTGGGCGGAAGCGGGTGCGACCGCCGCACCCAGCAGCCAGACCAGCAGCGAGCCCGTCAACGGCAGGACAGGCACGGAACGATGGATGCGCATTGCCCTAAATCGTAGACGACCCGCGCCGGCCGCTCAACCGCGCGCGGGAAAGGAACCTCGTCCGTCGTTCAGGAAGCGGCCGCCGGCCCGGTGCCGGACATGCCGGCCAGCACGATCTCGCGCAGCTTGGGATGCAGATAGGTGTTGGCTGCGACCACGTTGCAGTCCGCTTCCATCGCCTGCGCTTCGGCGTTCTGCGGGTCGGTGGCGTAGCCGCCCGCCTCGCGCACCACCAGGATGCCGGCGGCGCAATCCCACGGCTTCAGCCCGAGCTCCCAGAACCCCTCGTAGCGCCCGGCCGCGACCCAGCACAGGTCCAGGGAGGCGGAACCGAAGCGACGCACGCCCGCCACCTGCGGCATCAGCGCGCCCAGCGTGCGCGCGAACGGCAGCCGTCGCGACGCCGGGCTGACTGCGAACGGGATGCCGGTGGCGAACAACGAGTCGATCATCTCGCGACGCGCCGACACCCGCAGCCGGCGCTCGTTCACGAACGCGCCCGAGCCCTTCTCGGCCCAGAACATCTCGTTGCCGGCCGGGTTATACACCAGCCCTGCCACCAGCTCGGCGCTGCCGTCGGGCAGGCGCTTCTGCAGGGCGATGCTGATGGCCCAGTGCGGGATGCCGTGCAGGAAGTTGGTGGTGCCGTCCAGCGGGTCCACCACCCAGCGCCAGGCCCAGTTCTCCGAGCCGCTGGCACCGCCTTCCTCCATCAGGAACGCGTAGCCGGGGCGGGCGCGGGCGAGCTCCTCGCGTATGGTGGCCTCGGCGCGCAGGTCGGCCTGGCTGACGAAGTCGCCCGGGCCCTTGATGCTGACCTGCAGCTGCTCGACCTCGTTGAAGTCGCGCAGCAGCCGTTTCGCCGCCTTCTGGGCGGCGTTCTGCATCACCGTCATGACCGGGGACAGGCGCTGCGGCACGACCCTTATCCCTTGGCGCGTTCCACGTAGCTGGCGTCGTCGGTGCGCACCACGATGCGCTCGCCCGCCTCGATGAACGGCGGCACCATGGTCTTGACCCCGTTGCTCAGCTTGGCCGGCTTGTAGGACGACGACGCGGTCTGGCCCTTCACCACCGGGTCGGCCTCGACGATCTCCAGCGTCACGTGCGGCGGCAGCTCCATGCCGACCGGGTCGCCTTCGACCAGCTTCACGTTCACCTTCATGTTGTCCTGCAGGAAGGCGACGCCGTCGCCCAGGATGGCGGTCGGGATCATCGCCTGCTCGAACGTTTCCGGGTCCATCAGCACCAGGTTGGTGCCCTCGGTGTAGGAGTAGGCGTACTCCTTGTCCTCGGTCATCAGCCGCTCGACGGTGTCGGCGGTGCGCCAGCGCTCGTTGGTCTTGTTGCCGGTCTTGAGGTCGCGCATCTCCACCTGGATGAAGGCGCCGCCCTTGCCGGGGGTGATGATCTGCTGCTTCAGCACGGTCCAGCGGCGGCCATCGTGCTCGATCACCTGGCCGGCACGGATCAGGTTGGCCTGCTGCTTCATGAAAACGCCCGCCCTGGATGGAAGGACGGGCTTCTATCCCTCCCGTGCCTCCGTCGCAAGAACGTGGGTGGCACCGCCCGGATCGCGCACGGCGTTGCCGTCCGGCAGCAGGTAGTCCGGGCCGATCGGCACCTTGCCGTGCCCGCCGGGGATGTCGAGCACGTAGGTGGGCCAGGCGAGGCCGGTGACGCGGCCGCGAAGCCCTGCCAGCAGGCGCCGGCCTTCCGCGATCGGCACGTGGAAGCGCGCGGTGCCGGGTGCCGGATCGAGCTGATGCAGGTAGTACGGCTTCACCCGCGCCTGCACCATCGCCCGGAACAGGGCTTCCAGCGCGTCCTCGCTGTCGTTCACCCCGCGCAGCAGCACCGACTGCCCCAGCACCGGCACCGCGCGGTTCTGCACCCGCCGCAGCGCCTGCCGTGCGGCTTGCGTCAGCTCGCTCGCGTGGTTGGCGTGCAGCACCAGCCAAACCGCCTTGTCGCTGTCCAGCGTATCGGCCAGCGCCTCGGAAAGCCGCTCCGGATCGGCCACCGGCACGCGGGAATGCAGGCGGATCGTGTGCACGTGCGCCATCGCTTCCAGCGCGCGCAGGATGCGGCCAAGCCTGCGCGGCGACAGCATCAGCGGGTCGCCGCCGGTCAGGATCACCTCGCCGATCGCCGGATGACGCGCGAGCCAGTCCAGCGCCCGCTCCAGCGCCGCCTCGTCCAGCAGCCCGCCTTCCGGCCCCACATGCTCGCGGCGGAAGCAGAACCGGCAATACACCGGGCACACCAGCAGCGGCTTGAGCAGCGCCCGGTCCGGGTAACGGTGCACGATCCCCGGCACCGGCGAGAACCGGTCGTCGCCGATCGGGTCGGACAGCTCGTGCGCCGCCGCCAGCAGCTCGTCCGGGTGCGGCACCACCTGCAGCCCCACCGGATCGCTTGGCGAGCCGATCAGGGCGCGGAACGCTGGCGGGATCGCGGTCGCATACCGCTCGGCCACCGCGTCCAGTGCTGCGCGGTCGCGCCCGTCGGCGAGGCCGGCCTCGACCAGGGCGGTGGTGGTTCTGATCGACGCGTCCATGGCCGGGCTGTACTGCCGGGGGGCCGTTCCCCGCAACCGGACCCGTTTCCATGAACGATGTTCACGCGCCCGACCGCCTGCCGAGCCTTGCCGACCGGCTGCCTCTGCTCCGGCGCCGCAACCTGCTGCTGCGCGGCGTGCGCGCCTTTTTCGAGGCGCGCGGCTACCTGGAGGTGGAAACGCCCTGCCTGGTGCCGACGCCGGGGGAGGAGGTGCACCTCCGCCCGTTCCGCACCGTTCTGGAGCGGCCGGACGGCGGCACGGAACCGTTGTGGCTGCACACCAGCCCCGAGTTCGCGATGAAGCGCATCGTGGCGGCGACCGGGCTGCCGGTGTTCCAGCTGGCCCGGGTGTGGCGCAACGGCGAGGACGGGGCGCTGCACGCGCCCGAGTTCACCATGCTGGAATGGTATCGTCCCGACGCCGACCTTGATGGCCTGGTGGACGAGACCGAGGCGCTGCTGCAGCGCCTGTTGCCGCCGGTGGTGGAATGCAACGGGGTGCGGGTCCGGCTCGACGGCCGCTTCGAGCGGCTGACGATGGCGGACGCGTTTCGCCGGCACGCCGGCGTCGACGTGCTGGCGACGCAGGACGACGCGCACGCGCTGGCAAGCGGGGCAGGGGTGGCGCTGCGCCCCGGCGAAACCTGGGAGGATCTGTTCTTCCGGCTGCTGCTGGAGCGGGTGGAGCCGGCGATCGGCCGCGACCGTCCCACCTTTCTCACCCATTGGCCGGCGTCGCAGGCGGCGCTGGCCAGGCGCGATCCGGCGGACCACCGCGCGGCACTCCGGTTCGAGCTCTACGCGGCCGGGATCGAGCTCGCCAACGCGTTCGAGGAGCTGACCGATCCCGTGGAGCAGCGCCGGCGCTTCGCCGCAGACCGTGCCCGCCGGGCGGCGCTGCCCGGCTTCGATCCCCAAACCGACTGGCCGATGGACGAGGCGCTGCTCGCCTCGCTGCACCGGCTGCCTCCCTGCGCCGGGATCGCGCTCGGCCTGGACCGGCTGGTGATGCTGGCGACCGGTGCCGGCCGCATCGGCGCGGTGCAATGGCGGCCGTGACGGGGTTCCTGCGCCCGCCCGCGGACAACCTGAGCAGCAGATTCCGGTCCGAATCCGGGTAACGTGATGTAGCCGGTCGTTTCCCGCCGCAGCGCCAGCGCTACATGCATTATCGCCCTAACGTTTTCTTCTTGGACCCAGCCATTCCATGACGCTGCAGAGACTGATCCCGCTCGCCGCCCTGATCGCCCCCCTGGTCGCCTTGACCGCCTGCGCCGTGCCAAGCCCGCAGCAGCGCAAGGTGCTCGACTCGATGATCGGCCGTTCCGAACCGGAGTTGGTGCGGGCGTTCGGCGTGCCCAGCCGGACCTTCGACACCGAGGGCCACACCTTTCTGGCCTATGTCGAGAACGACTCCAGCTACTCGCCCGGCTTCGGCGGGTTCTATGGCGGCGGGTTCGGCTACGGCGGCTATGGCGGGTTCGGTGGCTTCGGCGGCGGCTTCGGTGGCGGCCTCGGCTATGGCGGCGGCTTCGGTCCCGGCTTCGGCTATGGCGGCTTCAACGGTTTCGGCGGCGTCCCGCCCACCTTCTATTCCAGCAGCTGCGCCGCCCCCTTCGAGATCACCAACGCCCGGGTGGCGTCCTGGACCGTGCACGGCGACGGCTGCTGATCCGGCGCAACCCCCGCGCTCGTTGCTTGCGCGGCTCGTTTCCAGCGCTTATCGAAGCCACTAGGCGTCGTGCGTGCCATGCCAGGCGCGTCGGCAACCAGGGGAAGCGGGTGATGCGTTCGAACAAGTCGGCCGGGGCCCTGGCACTGCTGTTGTTTTCTGGCCTTTCCCTCGGCGGCTGCGAAAGCAACGCGCGACAGGATCCGCTGTTCGTGCGCAACAGCACGGACTCGCTGGTGTTCGGCGATGTCGGCTTCTTCCGCGACCGGCCGATCAACGAAAGCCTGCGCAGCGCGCTGGAGCTGACCGACTATACCACAGCACTTGACCGCGCCGGCCTGCTGACCCTGTTGCAGCAGCCGGGACCGTTCACCGTGTTCGCGATCCCCAACCAGCCGCTGGAAGCGGCCAAGGCCGCCTATGGCGGGCACCTGCTCGATCCGGCGACCATCCCCTCGCTGCGCCGGCAGCTGGGCTACACCATTGTGCCCGGTGCCTACACCGACGCGGCGCTGCGCGGCCTGATTGCCAAGGCGCGCGGCCCGATCGCGCTGCGCAGCATCTACGGCGACCCGCTCACGGTGTCGGTGGAGCCCAGGACCGGCCAGCTCCTGCTGAGCAACAGCCAAGGGCAGACCAACCGGATCTGGTTGTCGAGCATGCCGCAGTCGAACGGGGTGCTTTATGCCACGCAGTCGATGTTGCGCCCTGGGTTGAGCCCTGTGGCGCCGGCACGCGTCACCCGCTGACGCCGGCGATCGCGGCGTTCATTGCCCGCACCCCGGCGCCGGGGCCGTCCGGATGGCCCCACACCGCGCCCACCACCGCCAGGAAATCGGCACCGGCTTCCACCAGCGGGCGGCAGTTCTCCGCTGTGATGCCGCCGATCGCCACCACCGGCAGCTCCATCATCTCTGACCACCAGCGAAGCAGCTCCGGATCGGCACGGACCCCGGTGTCCTTGGTGGCGGACGGAAAGAACGCGCCATAGGCGACGTAGTCGGCGCCGAGCTCGCCCGCCACCATGGCGGCATCGCGGCTGTCGTAGCAGGACACGCCGAGCTGCAGGTCGCCGAGCTTCTTGCGCGCCTGGGTGACGTCCATGTCGTCGGCGCCGACATGGGCGCCGTCGCAGCCGGAGCGCACCGCGAGGTCGGGCCGGTCGTTGAGCAGAAAGGCGACGTTGCGCGCCTGCGCCACCGGACGAAGCAGCTCCACCGCGTGAAGGATCTCGTCGTCCGACACATGCTTGAGCCGGAGCTGCACCGCGCCGACGTCGCCTGCGTCCAGCGCCTCGGCGAGCAGGGGGATGAACGCCTGCGGCACCAGCGTCGGCGGCGTCACCAGGTAAAGGCGGCAGAGCTCCGGCATGCGTCGGTCAGGCCTGGGCGGCGGCGCGGCGAATGTCGGGCGCGCACGGTTGACGGTGGGGCGGCGTGTTCGGCATCGGAACAATCCTTCCGCGGCGAAACGCGTGCACCGGATCTAGCCGACCCGGTCCGCGCTGTCATCCGCCGCACCCGTCCGGACGCCGCGGAGCCACGTGTCGAGCCGACGCACAGCCCCGGGTTCGGCGAGGTCGAGCGCCGGCGGGCGGCTGGCCAGCACGATCGCGCCGAGCGGCGACGCGCGCTCCAGCACCGCCGGGCGCTGCGGGCACGCGTTGGACAGGATCAGGCCGCGCTGGCCGAGGCGGAGCGCTTCAACGGCGCGCCCCGCCGCATTGCCGCAATCCAGCAGGTCGTCGCGGCGCAGCCCGGGCTCGAACGCCGACGCCGCCACGACCAGGGCACGCCACCACGCGGCGCCCATGAAGCAGGCGGCATCCGGCGCCGACAACAGGGTGACCGCGTCGCAGCCCGCGCGGCAGGCGCCGTCCAGCACCGCGCGCGCGTCGTCCAGGCCGTGGATCACGATAACCGGGAAGGAGATTCTGCCGGCGCTCATGCTTGACGTTCAAGTGTTTGCGCGCGAACAGTCAAGCAGGACATGAACCAGGTGTGGGGTGCCGGTGGCGCAGCAGGACCAGTGGCAGCAGGACCCGGTATTGCCGGACCCCGCCCCGCAGGATGAGGGCGCGATCCTTCGGCTCGAGTCGGCGTTGCGGCGCATCGCCGCCGCCGCCGGCCGCAGGCAGGACGCGTTGCGCGTCGCCGAACTCACCGCGCGCGCTGCCCAGCACGAGGCCGGGCTGCTGTTGCAGGCGCAGGACGACCAGGCCGGCCGCCGTCGCGAGGAAGTGGAAGCGCTGCAGCGCGTGGACGAGCAGGCCTCGCAAAGGGAAGAAGAAATGCGCGAGCTGGCCGCCCGTCTCGACGGGCTGATCGCCATGGTGCGCGCGGTGATCCCCGATTGGGAGCCGGGGCGGGCCGAGCCCAAGGCCGAGCTGAGGGCCGAGCCCAGGACCGAGCCCAGGACCGAGCCCAGGACCGAGCCCAGGACCGAGCCAAGTCTGGCACCTTCCCCGGCGTCGGCCGGAGGGGGATAAGCGATGGCTCAGGTCATGGTGCGCATCAACGGCTACGCTTATGCAGTCGTCTGCGAGGACGGGCAGGAGCCGCACCTGCAATCCATGGCGGCGCAGGTGGAACGCCGAATCGAGCGGATCAAGTCGATCGGCGGGCAAAGTGGGGAAGCACGCCTGCTGGCGCTGGCTGCCCTGCTGATGGCGGACGAGCTGCACGACCTGGCGGCGGAGAAGCTGCCGTCCGGCACCGCCAGCGCGCTGGCCGAGGGCGAGCAGGCGCGTTCCTTGATGATCCGGCGGGCCCAGCTGGTTGCGGGCCTGGCCGATCGCGCCGAGGCCATTGCGACGGCGCTGGAGCGCGACTAGGTATGGTCGGGCGGGGCTACCCGGTTCGTCAGGCAATTCAACCCCCGAGCCGATAAGCGTTCCTACGGTGACTGGCACTGTCGCGATCCTGGTCGCGTTACCTGGTTGCCACCTGCACTAGCGGGTTCAGGGAGGCTGACAGTCCAACGGCCATGGTGGCTCCGCACCCTGCTTGTTTTGCGGCCGAGCCGCGCACCGCCAAGCGAGCCCTGCGGGCGAGCCTGCGCGGTTGTCGCGACGGTGACGTGGCGGCGCTGGTGGACGCGCTGCTGAGCCTGCAATGGCCGGCCGGCGCCGTGCTCGCGGGGATCTGGCCGCTGCCGGGCGAGCCTGTGCTGGTGCCGGCCTGGAACGCCCTGCACGGGCGCGGCCATTCGATCGCGCTGCCGGAAACCACGCCGCCCGGCAGCCCGCTGCTGTTCCGGTCCTGGACGCCGGGCGCGGTGCTCCGGCCCGGGCGGTTCGGCACCGTGCACCCGGACGGCGTGCCGCTCCGGCCCGACATCGTGTTCGTGCCGCTGCTGGCCTGGGACCGGCGGCTGCACCGGCTCGGCTATGGCGGCGGTTATTACGACCGGACGCTGGCGGCACTGGCCGATGTTGTCGCCGTGGGGGTCGGCTTCGCGTCGCAGGAGGTGGAAGCGGTGCCTGTGGGCCCGTATGACGTGCCGCTCGACGCGGTGCTGACTGAGCACGGGTTGACCGAGCGCGGGCTGACCACGGCGGAGGAAGGACGGAACGGTGCGGATCTTGTTTCTGGGCGACATCGTCGGGCGCAGCGGCCGTGACGCGGTGGAAGCGCGCCTGCCGGAGCTGAGGCGGCAGCTCGTCGTCGACCTGGCGGTGGTGAACGCGGAGAACGCCGCCGCCGGGTTCGGCATCACCCAGAAGACCGCCGAGGAGCTGTTCGACGCCGGCGCCGACTGCCTGACGCTCGGCAACCACTCCTGGGACCAGCGCGAGGC
>CAXSHC010000029.1:2236-6537 GCA_964236745.1 uncultured Acetobacteraceae bacterium | reverse complement strand
GGCTGGCGCCGGCGATGGCGGACACCCTGTTCGCCGCCGGCTGCGACGTGCTGACGCTGGGTAACCATGCCTGGGACCGCAAGGAGCTGATCGGCCATATCGGCAGCGCCCCCCGCATCGTCAGGCCGCTGAACTTCCCGCCCGGCACGCCCGGTGCCGGCAGCGTGGTGGTGAGCCTCGCCGACGGGCGCAAGGCGCTGGTCGCGAATGCCATGGGCCGGCTGTTCATGGATGCGCTGGACGACCCGTTCCGCGCGGTGCCGGAGTTGCTGTCCAGGCACCGTCTCGGGGTGACGGTGGCGGCGATCGTGATCGACTTCCACGCCGAGGCGACCAGCGAGAAGAACGCGTTCGCGCACCTGCTGGACGGGCGCGTGTCCCTGGTGGTGGGCACCCACACCCACACCCCCACCGCCGACCACCGCATTCTTCCTGCCGGCACCGCCTTCCAGGCCGATGCCGGGATGTGCGGCGACTACGACAGCGTGATCGGCATGGGCAAGGAGGCGGCGGTGGCGAAGTTCGTGCGCAAGATGCCGGGCGAGCGGCTGCAGCCGGCGGACGGCGAGGCCACGATCTGCGGGCTGTTCGTGGATACCGACGACGCGACCGGGCTGGCGCGACGCGTGGCGCCGGTGCGCATCGGCGGCGGGTTGTCGGCGGCGATGCCGGATTTCTAAGCCGGCCGTGCTGGCGTCAGCGGCCGCGCAGGTAGGTGACGATGTCGACCAAGCCGGCCGCCGACACCGGCAGCAGCAACAGGCTGAGCCCCAGCACCAGCAGCAGCACGGTCAGCACGTTTTCCGAGCGCGACGGCCGTGCCGGCTGGTTGCGCTTGGCCAGGAAATCGATACCGTCAAAAGGCACGGCAGATCTCCATCTCGCCAGACCAGCACTATCGTCGTAGCCGACGAGGGGTTGCAAGGCCAATAAGCCGGCCCACGAGGGCGTTATCGCAGCGGCGGCTCGTCGAAGCCGCGCAGCTTGCGCGAATGCAGCCGCTCCACGCCCTGCTCGCGAAGCGAGCGCATGGTCTCGATGCCGACCTTGAGGTGCTGGCTGACGCGCTCGCGATAGAACCGGTTGGCCATGCCGCGCAGCTTCAGCTCGCCGTGCAGCGGCTTGTCCGACACGCACAGCAGGGTGCCGTAGGGCACGCGGAAGCGGAACCCGTTGGCGGCGATGGTGGCACTTTCCATGTCCACCGCGATCGACCGGCTCATGTTGATCTGCGCGGTGAGCTCGCCGAAGCGCAGCTCCCAGTTGCGGTTGTCGGTGGTCATCACCGTGCCGGTGCGCAGCCGCGTCTTGAGCTCGAGCCCGCTCAGGCCGGTGACGCGGCTGGTGGCTTCCTGCAGCGCCACCTGCACCTCCGCGATCGGCGGCACCGGCACCCAGGGCGGCAGGTCGTCGTCCAGCACGTGGTCGGCACGCAGGTAGCCGTGCGCCAGCACGTAGTCGCCGAGCCGCTGGGTGCGCCGCAGGCCGGCGCAGTGCCCCACCATCAGCCAGCAATGCGGGCGCAGCACCGCCACGTGGTCGGTGATGGTCTTGGCGTTGGAGGGGCCCACGCCGATGTTGATCAGGGTGATGCCGTCGCCATCGGCGCGCACCAGGTGGTAGGCCGGCATCTGCGGCAGTGGCCCGATCGGCCCCGGGCCGGGCGCGTCCTTGGCGTGCACGATGTCGCCCGGCTCGACGAAGCGCTCGTACTCGCCGCCTTCCTGCAGCCGCGCCTGGCCGTACTCGCGGAACTCGTCGACGTAGCGCTGGTAGTTGGTCAGCAGCACGAAGCGCTGGAAATGCTTGGGCGCGGTGCCGGTGTAGTGGTGCAGCCGGCCCAGCGCGTAGTCCACGCGCTCGGCGGTGAACAGCGACAACGGCCGTGGCTCGTTTGGCGACGCGACGATCTGGCAGTTGGCGATGCGGTCGTCGGTGGACAGCAGGTCCGGCAGGGCGAAGCGCACGTCGAGCGGGCGCGCGCCGTCGGCCGACACGTCGGAGATGCTGGCGTCGATCACGTAGGGCAGCGGGATCGGCCGGTGCGAGCGGCCCACCAGCACCGGCCGCCCGTAGTGCCGCAGCAGCAGGCCGATCTGCTCGCGCAGGTAGCCGGCGAACAAGGCGGGGCGGGTGAGGGTGGTGCCGTAGAAGCCGGGTTCCAGCAGCACGCCATACGGGAAGCGGTCGTCGGCCGGCTGGGCTTCCTGGTCGATCTCGATCGCGAGATAGGGATACACCGCTTCCGCCGCTTGGGCCGCGTCGCGACGAAGAAAGCCGTCGCGGAGGATGGCAACACTTTCGTCGTACAGCGCGCGGATGCGCGACACCGCCTCGTCCGCGTCGTTGAAGCTCGTGAAGTCCCGCCCGGCCCGCTCGCGCAGGGCGGCCTGTTCATTGGGGCGCGACTGGCTCATTCAGGAACGCTCCGTGATGCGGCGGGCCGCGATCGCCCTCAGCTTGGCGCCAGCCTATCATCGCGCGGCCGGCGTGACACGTGTCGCTGCCGTGACAGCCGGCCGGCGCCCCAGGAGAAGCCATCCCCCATGTCCCCTGACCCGTCCGGCGCGTCCCCCGTTGCCATTGCTGCCGCCAACGGCGGGGGCGCCGTTCCGCTTGCTGCCGCGCAGTGGGCGATGCTCGGCGTGCTGTCGCTGCTGTGGGGCGGCTCGTTCTTCTTCTACAAGGTGCTGGCGCCGGTGCTGCCGCCGTTCACCCTGGTGCTGGGCCGGGTGGCGATCGCCGCCGTGGCGCTGTGGCCGGTGCTGCTTCTGCGGCGCGAGGCGCTGCGGCCGACCATGTCGCTGTGCGGCTGGTTCCTGCTGCTCGGCATGCTGAACTGCGCCCTGCCGTTCTGCTTGTTCGCCTGGAGCGAGCGATACCTGTCCAGCGGGCTCACGGCGCTGCTGAACGCGCCGACCCCGATCATGACCGCGATCGTAGCGCACGTGGCGACGCGGGACGAGCGGCTGACCCGGCGCACCGTTGCCGGCGTGCTGTGCGGGTTCGGCGGCGTGGCGGTGCTGATCGGGCCGGCCGTATTGGGCGGGGCCGGCTCGTCGAGCCTTGGCCCCGAGCTTGCCTGCCTGCTGGCCTCGCTCGCCTATGCGGTCGGCGCGGTGCTGGCGCGCCGGGTGCGCGGCGTGACACCCTTGCAGTTCGCCACCGGGCAGCTGAGCGGTGCCACGGTGGTGATGCTGCCGGTGGCGGCACTGGGCGACCGGTTCTGGCGCCTCCCGCCGCTGCCGCCTGCGGGCTGGGCGTCGCTGCTGGGCATCGCGCTGCTGAGCACGGCGCTGGCCTACCTGCTGTATTTCCGCATCCTGGCCTCGGCCGGCGCCACACGGGCGGCGCTGGTGACGTTTCTGGTGCCGGTCAGCGCGCTGCTGCTCGGGCTCGTGTTCCTCCGCGAGCCGATCGCACCGCGCGACGTGCCGGCGATCCTGCTGGTGGCGCTCGGCCTCGCGATCATCGACGGCCGGCTGCTGCAACTGTTCCGGCGCGCGCCGGCCCCAGCCTGAGGATGCCGACCTGACGCCATTTCCGTGAACGGTGTTCACCGGATCAGGATGTAGTTCACCGTCAGGTCGATGTCGAAATGGTCGCCCGCCATGTCGTCCGGCACCGGCGGCAGGGTGGCGCCCCGGAACATGCCGGTGGTGGCGTCGTCGAGCGCGTAGGCGCCGGAGCTGTCGACCAGCCGGGCGCTTTTCACGTGACCGTTGCGGTCGATCACCACGTGCACGCGCGATGACCCGTCCTCGCCGCGCTGGGCGGCTTCGGGCGGATAATAAAGGTGGCGGCGGATCCAGCTGTCGATCTCCGATCCGTAGTCGTCGCTGACGCCCTTGATGCCGACGGTGGCGTAGGGGGTGTTGAGGTGGCCGTTCTTGACCAGCGGCCCGAGCGACAGGTCGACCGGCGCGTGCGAGCCGCCGGGACGGCCGGTGCGGGCGCGCGGCGGACCCGCCTGCGAGCCCGGTTGCGCGAACGACAGGTTCATCGGGTGGGAGAACGGCGAGCTGTGCGCAATGCGTGAAGGCGGCGCGGTGCGCAGCGGGATGCGGGCCGGCGGTTTCGGCTGCGGTTCGGGCGGCAGCGGCTGCAGTTCGGGCACCGGCACGGGCGGAAGCGTCGGCAGCAACTCGGTGTTGACCGACGGCTGCTGTGGCGGAGGTGCTGGTGCCGGAGGCGGGGTGGGGTTCGGAACAGGAGCGGGTGCCGGGGGCGTGGGTGCCGGGGTAGGCGGCACAGGCGTGGGCGGCACCGGCGGGGGCGGCACCGGGGGGGGCGGCGCGGGG
>CAXSHC010000029.1:0-2226 GCA_964236745.1 uncultured Acetobacteraceae bacterium | reverse complement strand
AGCCCTCGCCGGACAACGGCGGCGGCGCGCCGCCGCCGTTGTCCGGCGAGGGCTGATCGCCGGTCATGCCGCTTTGGCCGAACACCATCTGCACCTGCGTCTGGTCGGACGGCGGTGGGGGCCTGTTTTGCGCATACAACAAGGCCAGCAGCACCAGGACGACCGCGTGCAGCACGGTTGAGCCGCCGAGGGCCCGCTCCAGCCGGGTCCGCGCCCGCGAGGCGGCCCGGGACAGCGGCGCGCCGACCAGGGCCGGACGGATGCGGTGCACTGGCCCCCCGGGATGCCGGAACGAGCTGGACCCCGCGCTGGTGAGGCGCGCCATGCCCGCGGCACCAAGCGGGAGCGGCTCCCGCCGCAGCCCCGCAGGCGCGGAGAAATCTGGCGCCGTGAGCGGGGCGGCCAAGGGCGCCATCCGGTCGCGCGGCGTGGATGCCTGGCTGGATCGGTCGGCCATGGGCTGAACGGGTGTCTCCGCCTGATCGCCCGCGGCGACGACCATCCGGGCACAGCATCGCGCGGGGCCCTGGCCGGCCGGGACCTGCGACGGCATTGTGCCACCTGCCCCGTGGCTTCGCCACTCCCGCCGGACCGGATGAACGACGTGTCATCGACTGCCGCCGACAGCGTTCCCGTTCTGCCGGCCCCGCTTCCCGCGGCCGGCGACCGTCCGGTTCCGGGCGGCGCGTCGGCGCGTCGTCACCTCGCAGGCGTTGATCCGGCGATGTCGATCCTGATCCGTCGCATCGGGCGGTGCGGCCTGCGCGCGGACACGGCGCGCGAACCGTTTGAAAGCCTGGTCCGCGCCATCGCCCACCAGCAGCTGCACGCGCGCGCGGCCGAGGCCATGCTGCGCCGCCTGGTGGAACACAGCCAGGGCGCGTTTCCGGCTCCGGAAGCGCTGCTGGCGCTGCCGGACGCGGCACTGCGCGGGTGCGGGTTCTCGGGCGCCAAGACGGCGGCGATGCGCGCGGTGTGTGAGGCGCGCCTGGCCGGCGTGGTGCCGACGCGCCGGCAGGCGGTGCGACTGTCGGACGAGGAGCTGGTGGCGCGGCTGGTTTCCGTGCGCGGGATCGGCCGCTGGACCGTGGAGATGCTGCTGATCTTCAGCCTGGGCCGGCGCGACGTGATGCCGGTGGACGATTTCGGGGTGCGGGAAGGCTACCGGCGCATCAACGGGCTCGCGGCGCAGCCGAAGCCGCGCGTTCTGGCCGAGGCGACGGCCGGCTGGAGCCCCTACCGGTCGTTCGCCGCCTGGTACCTGTGGCGCGCCGCCGACGAGCCGAAGCCGCCGCCCGGCGCAACCGTCCCGCCGGGTGCTGGGTGAGGGATGGATGCGCGGTTCTAGCGGCTGAAGAACAGTCGCCCGCCCAGCCCGATCAGGGCCACGCCCATCACCGCCTCGATCGCCGTCCGGCCCCTGGCGAAAACGCGCCGTGTGGCAGCCCGCGAGAACAACAGCGCCAGGCCGCAGTACCACGACGCCGACACCAGGGCCGCGATCAGCACGATCGCCACGTCGAACCATCGCGGTGCGGACGCGGGCACCATGACGGTGAAGATGCTGCCGTAGAACGCGATCGCCTTGGGGTTGGTCATGCTGACCAAGTAGGCCTTGCCAGCGGCGGCAAAGCCGGTTGCGGCCGTGCCGGACCCTTCGGCCTGGTTCGCGTTCGGGATCGGCTTGCCGGCGCGCGCGATCATCCTGGTGCCGATCCAGACCAGGTAGATCGCCCCCGTCGTCCTCACCGTCACGGCGATCGCGGGAAAGCGTGCCAGGACCAGCCCGATGCCGGCGACGGCGAGCAGGGTCCAGGTGCAGGAAGCGGCGGCCAGCCCGAGGCCGGTGAGCACGCCGGCGCGGCGCGACACGGTTTATCGCCGTCGAGGTGACCAGCGCGAAGTTCGGGCCGGGGCTGAGCACGCCCAGGAACAGCACCCCGGCGATCCATAGCAGCCGGAGCAGGTCGTTCATGCCACGGCGCCGGTGAACCGCTGCACCAGTTCCAGGAAGCGGGCGGGGTTCTCCACGTGCAGCCAGTGGCCGGCGCGCTCGATCACCTCCATGGTGTAGCGCGGAAACAGGCGCCGCATGGTGGAATGGTCCTCGGGCCGGATATAGGGCGAGTTCTCGCCGGCCAGGAACAGGGTCGGGCCCTCGTAGCGGTGGCCTTCGGGAATATAGGGCCAGCCCTCGATGTTGGTCATGGAGCTGACGATCTCGTC
>CAXSHC010000028.1:0-16893 GCA_964236745.1 uncultured Acetobacteraceae bacterium | reverse complement strand
GTTTGCGCTACCACGATGCCGCCGGCATTCTCGACCTGCCGCGTCCCGGCCTGATCGGGCCGCACCAGCACGACAACGCGGGGCTTGCGGTTGCCACCCTGCGCGCCGCCGGTCTTACCCTGCCGGACGCCGCCTATGCCGGGATCGCCCGCACGCGCTGGCCGGCCCGGTTGCAGCGCCTGCATGGTCGCCTGGCCGCGACGCTGCCGCCGACTTGGGAATTGTGGCTCGACGGCGGGCACAATCCTGGCGCGGGTGCTGCCCTGGCCGCCGTCCTGAACGGCTGGAACGACCGGCCGGTCCACCTTCTGGTCGGCATGAAGCAGACCAAGGATCCCGCCGGCTTCCTCGACCCCCTGCTGCCCCGGGCCGCCAGCGTCTGGGCGGTTGCCGAGCCGGGCCAGCACCTCGCCCTGCCGGTCGATGCTATCGTCGCGGCCTCGCAGGGAAAGGCCGTGCCGGGACCGACGATCGCCGAGGTGCTGCCCCGCCTGGTACGGTCCGACGCCCTGCCCGGTCGGGTGCTGATCTGCGGCAGCCTCTACCTTGCCGGCGAAGTGTTGAAGGCGGATGGCTGGGTGCCCGACTGAAGCGTCGGTTGCGTTTCCGTCCGCCGAGGTCTTTGCTTGGGCGTCACGACGACCGGCGGAGCCTCTGATGCGCAAGGTGATCTTCGACACCGACCCCGGGGTGGACGATGCAATGGCGCTTTGCCTGCTGGTCCGCAGTCCGCAGCTCGAGCTGCTCGGCGTGTCCACCGTGCATGGCAACGCCGACATCGACACCGTGACCCGGAACGCGCTGTTCCTGAAGGACCGGCTCGGCTTCCCTGCCCCGGTGGCGCAGGGCTCCGGCGTCACCCTGACCAACAGGCAGGGACAACCCGCGCCGCACGTGCATGGGCAGAACGGGCTGGGCGACATCGTCGTTCCGGAGCGGCCCGTCTCCGTGTCGGATGGCCGTCGTGCCCACCGCATGATGATCGACCTGATCCGCGACAACCCGCACGAGGTGACGATCGTGGCCGTGGGCCCGCTGACCAACCTCGCCCGCGCCCTGGACAAGGACCCGGAGATCGCCCGGCTGGCGCAGGGCGTGGTGGTGATGGGGGGCGCGTTCGGCAGCCACGGCCATACCGGCAACGTTTCCCCGGTGGCCGAGGCCAACATCGCCAACGATCCCGAGGCCGCCGACAGGGTGTTCACCGCGTCCTGGCCGGTAACGGTGATCGGCCTCGACGTGACGCAGCAGGTGGTGATGGACGGGGCATACCTCGACCGCCTGGGCCGCGACGGCGGCGAGGATGGCCGGTTCCTGCACGAGGTGTCGCGCGGCTACCACGCCTTCCACCAGCGCTCGCGCCGGCTGGACGGCATCTTTGCCCATGACAGCCTGGCTGTGGTCTACGCGCTGCGGCCGGACCTGTTCACCTTGCGTCGCGGGCCGGTCCGGGTGGTGTGCGGCGGCCTGGCTGCTGGCCAGACCATCCAGAAGCCGAAGGACTCGCCGTTTCCGCTCGGCGCCTGGGACGCGCATTCGTCGCAGGCGGTGGCGGTGGACGTCGATGCCGAGGCGGTGCTGGCGTTCTTCGCCGGCAGCTTCGTTTCCCGCTAGCGGCCGGCGCCGGGGCTGGCGCCAGGGTTGGCATCAGGACCGCCGGTCAGCAGGTAGCAGGCGCATCCGGCGCTGCGTGAAGCGTCCGGATCCGGTTCGATCAGGGACTCCACGGCGATCCGGCGCAGTCGCAGCACCGCCAGGTTCGCAGGCCCGTCCAGGATCACGTCGAAATCCTCCGCCACCACCGACAGCCAGTACTGCACCCCCTGTCGCTCGGTCAGGATGATCGGGTCGTGAGCGCTCACCGTCAGCCCGGCTTCCAGCGCGGTCGCCGCCTCCGTGCCATTGGTGACGTGGTACAGGTAGGAGTCGTTGCGGTCGTTCGGGCGAAGGTTGCGCGGGTCGACCTGCTGCAGAAGCGTCGCATATGGATCGAGATGAAAGGAACCGGACGGAGCTTCCGGTTCCCGAGGCGGAGCAGGCCTCGCGACCGGAGCCGCCGCTGGTTCGGGTTCGGGCTCCGCTATCGTCCGAGGGACGTCGGGCGTGACGGTGTCGGGCATGATGGCATCGGGCGGGGCGGCGTCCGGTTCGGCCGAGCCGAACAGGTCCGGTCCGGGGTTCGCAGCCTGCGCGCGACGCTGGCGTGATGCCGGGCGGGGCGCCGGGGCCGGCTGCTCTCCGGGATCGGGCAGCGGCAGCTCGCGGGTCTGCATGTCCGCATGCAGCGCATTGCGGCCGTGGGAGCGCGCCGCCTCGATCCGGCGGCGCAGGTGTGCGTCGGAAGGCGGTTCGGCCATGGCAGGGGCGAACTTGGCATCACGACCGACCGCGCGCCAGTAGTGCGCCAGCGCTTCCGTGGCGCAGCGCGCGCTGTTGATCCTCCGCAGCACGCGTCCTGCGCTATCCTCGATCTTGAACAACGGCCGGTGGCTGGCCGGGCAGACGAGACCGGTCGGTTTCGCCCGGATCCTGGAACTGTTCGACACTGTGCGTTCGATCATGTGTTGCCGCTGCCGGTCGGAGCGGCCGCCCGGGCGGTTTCTCCATCCCGGGCAATCCTGTCATACAGCCTTCTTCTAGAAGCGCCCAAGTTCGGGCGTCAACCGGCACCAACCCCGGATCGGACGGATTGGTCGGCAATCTCAGCGGCGCGTTCCGGCCGTCCTGCCCGACGGCGCCGGGGCCGCCTCGGCGACCGGCGCCAGGTCCTCCTCCAGCACGGTGATGTGGATCGAGTACGACACCTCGCCTTCTTCCTCGTCGCGATGCACGGTGCCGATCACCTCGCGCCCGACCGCGATCTCGGTGGTGGCGCCCTTGCGCGGCGGCGCCACGACGTTGACCTGCTCGTTGCCGAGCAGCTTGCGCAGGTAGGATTGCACCCGCGCGATATCCGTTCCGTTCATGGTCGACCTTTCAAGGCTGGGCGGCATCAAGGGCCACGTGCCGCGTGGGATAGGCCGGTTTCGGACACGCCGAAACCGTTATTCGCGCGCGCGGGTGGGCGCCGGGGGTTGGCCGCTGCCGGTCAGCCGGGACCGGATCCATGCCGCGGCGTCGCCGGTTCAAGCGCTGCGAACAGGCTGGCGGCGAGTGCCGCGCGGGAAAAGTGCTGCGACACATAGGCACGCTGGACCGCCGAGCGGGCGCTCCAGGCGTGATCGTCGCGCAGCAGCACCACCACCGCCTCCGCCAGGGCGGTTGCCGTGTCGGCGACCCGCGCCGCCTGCTCCAGGCCGGGCAGCCCTTCGGCGCCGATCGTCGTGGTGACCAGCGGCAGGCCCTGCTGCATCGCCTCCACCACCTTGCCCTTCACCCCGGCGCCGACGCGGAGCGGCACGATCCCGACCCGGGCGGCGCGGTAATGCGCGTCAAGCGCGTCCTGGTCCAGGCTGCCGGTGACGACCACGTTGTCGCCGGTGAGCGCCTGCACCGAAGCGGTCGGATGGGAGCCGGCGAGCACCAGGGTCGCCTGCGGCACGGCGGCGCGCACCAAAGGCAGGATCTCCCGCACCAGCCAGATGGCGGCGTCGACGTTGGGCGGGTGGGCGAAGCCGGCGACGAACAGGATGGCAGGTGCCGGTGGCGGCGTGGTGCGGGTGCGAAAGCGGTCGAAGCTGAAGGGCACGATGCCGTAGGCGGAGGCTGCCGGCACCATCCGCCGCACCAGCTCGGCCTCGACCTCCGACGGGTAGAGCATCACGTCGAACACGCCCCAGAGCCTGCGCTCCAGCCGCTCCATCTCGTCCGCCTCGCGTGCCAGCGAAAGATCAGCCTGCAGGACCGCCTGGCGGCGCATGCGCAGGTGGTGCACGTCGACGCCATAGAAGGAAAGCTGGGCCCGGGTGTGGCGAAGCAGGTCGGATACGAACTCGACCGCGACGGTCGGCCGCATGGTCAGCACGTGGTCGAAGGCGGAACCGTTGCGGGCGATCCAGTCGCCGAAGCCTTGCGGCAGGCGGTGGTCGAGCACCTCGATGCCCATGGTTTCCAGCAGGTGGGTGTACCGGTTGTGGGCGCGGTTCTGCGGCCAGAACTTGACCAGCCAGCCGGCGTCCTTCAGCGCGCACAGGATTGCCAGGGTCGAGCGCGACCCGGCGTCGCGGTCGGGTTCGGGCACGTAGTGGTCGATCACCAGGATGGCGGGCCGGTCGCGGGCGTGCTCGCAGGCGCGGATCGGGTCGATGCCGGATGCCATGTGCGCGCCTGCCAGCAGGCGTGGCCATCGGGCCAGCAGGCGGTGGCGGTTCACCTCCTGCTGCGCCTTGATGCCGCTGGTCGTGTCGGTGCCGTGGGACAGGCCTTCGTGGTGGACCACCAGGCTGGCCGGCTGGACGATCACGCGCAGGCCGCGGGCGCGCAGGCGGAAGGCGAGGTCGACATCCTCGTAATAGGCCGGCGCGAAAGAGGGGTCGAAGCCGTGCAGTTCCTCGAACAGGTCGCGTCGAAGCAGGATGGAGGCGCCGGACACGTAGTCGGTCTCGCGCAGGGTGTTGTACTGCGGCAGAAAGGGATCGTCGCCACGGCCGTAGTTCCAGCCGCTGCCGTCCTGCCAGATAATGCCGCCCGCTTCCTGCAGCCGCCCGTCCGGGAACAGCAGCTTGGAGCCGACCAGGCCGGCATCCGGCAACGCTTCCGCCACGCGCACCAGGGCGTCGAGGAAGCCAGGCAGGGGCTCGGTGTCGTTGTTGAGGAACAGGAGGTAACGGCCGCGGGCGTGCAGCGCCGCCTCGTTGCAGTTGTGCAGGAAGCCGAGGTTGGCGGTCCGGCGCAGCAGGCGCAGGCCGACGACCTCCTCCAGCAGCGCCACTTCCGGATCGCCGGACGCGTCCTCGGCGAGGATCACCTCGAACGGGGTCTCGGTCTCGGACGCGGCGATGGCGCGCAGGCAGCGCAGCGTGGCCGGCACCTGGCCGAAGGCGGGCACGATCACCGACACCACCGGGGCCCGGGCGGTCGGCAGCACCAGAAGGGGGAGCGCTTCCGGCACCAGGGCGTCTGGTGCGGACTCGAACAACGGCAGCGCAACCGGTGCGTCCGCCGGCGCGGGGAGCGGATCATCGGCAAGCGCCGGATGGACCGCGCGCCAGGCTGCCCGTTGCCGCAGCCGCGCCGGCCATTGCAGGGTGAGCGTCCACCAGCCGGCCCGCAGGGCGCGGCGGGCGGTGCGGGCCAGGACCGGATGACGGTCCAGCACGCGGCGCAGCGGCCAGGTGGCCCGCCAGATGGCGCTGGCGCGGAACGCGTCCAGATGACGCGCCAGCAGTGCGATCTCGGCATCCTGCTGCGCGATCCGGGCCAGCAGCGGGGCCTGCAGCGGGGCCAGCAGCGCCGCGGTGTCGACCGGTTCGGGAGGTGGTGCCGGGAGCGGACGACGCAGCAGTGCCTCGTGCGCCTGTTGTGCGTGCCGCACCTCCCCTCTCAGGGCGGCAAGGCGTGCCTCGGCGCGCAGCAGGGACAGGCGCAGCTCCGCCTGCTCGGCCTTATTCTCGTCCGGGACACAAGCAGTCATGGGATTTTCCGGATTGATGCCGCGCCCGTTGCGATCGCAGCACGCCGCGACCTGTCGGCTCAATACGGGGCGCTTCGCGTGAAGCGTTGGAGCCTTCAGGATGTCGGGAGCGCCGGATCAGGCCGCGCGCGCGTGGGCGATCAGCTCCAGTTCGATCTTGACGTGCGGGCTGTCGAAGCCACTGACCAAGCGCATGGTCGCCGCCGGGCGTGCGTCGCCGAACGCGTCGCGCAGGAGCGGGAAGCAGGCGGGAAACGCGTCCGCGTCGTGCACCAGGTAGATCACCCGCACCACGTCCTGCATCGACAGGCCGGCCGTTTCCAGCGAGCGGGCGCCGTTGGCCAGCGCCTGACGACACTGCTCGGACAGGCGGCGCGAGAAGCCGTTCCGGCTGCGGTCGAAGCCGGTGATACGGCGCACGCGCACCTCCTGCCGTCCGCTGACCGGGCGGCGCTCGATCGGTGCGGTTCCCGGTTCCTCATCCTGCGTCGTTGTCAGCATGTAGCCTCCGGGCGTCCAATTCGGTCACAACTGCGTTATTATTAATAGAAATTCAACCCATTTTGAGACGCTGGCGGGACTTGTCACGATGAAGTTTAGGGATCCTGTGCTGGGGTTTGATGTGCGGGGACCGCTCCGCCTCCATGGCAGTTGCGCCGTCCGCGGCGGGACCGGTGTCCTGTTGCTTGGCCAGCCTGGTTGCGGCAAGTCGGACCTGCTGCTTCGGCTGATCGACCGCGGGTTCGGTCTGGTCGCCGACGATCAGGTTCTGGTTGAGGCTGGTCAGGCGGCACCGGCGCCGGCACTGGCAGGGTTGATCGAGCTGCGCGGGATCGGCTTGTTGCGCATGAGCTACGTCGCTCCGGTGCCGCTCGGTCTGGTGATGGCCCTGGACGACACCGTGGCTGGCTTGGGACCCACGGCGGAAAGAATGCCGGAACCCCGTGTGCATCCGGTGCTCGGTTTGCCGATGCTGCGCCTGGCTCCGTTCGCGGCGTCCGCCGCTTTCCAAACGGAAATTGCGCTGGACTGCGTTCTGGGCAATCGCTTGCTACATGTCGGCGGCCTGCCCGATCCCAAGTTTTGACGCCTTTTGGACATGTCAGATATGTCTGTGTAACATGACGGGCGTGGGAATGATGCGGCGCAACTTGTTCTCGGGCCTCGCATTTCCCTTGTGTGACGAGGCGCCGGACGGGAGTTTGCCCGTCATGCCACCGTTCGCACCTTAACGACTTCTGGACAGGTTGCTGTCCTTGCTGCGATTGCTCCGTCGCCCGGCGGCGCAAGACGTGCCCGCCCGACAGGATGGCTAGCCCAACAGGATGGAGCGCTGCCGACGAGGCAGCTGGCTGCGTACCGTGACACATCATGATTTCGTTGGACCGGCTGGAACCGTCGCCACAACGCCGGCTGCCTCGTGATCGGGCTCGTTCTCATCACCCATGGCGAGATCGGTGCTTCGCTGCGTGCGGCCATGGAGCACGTGGTCGGCCCACAGGGGCAGATGGAAACCCTGTCGATCGCGGCGGACGACGACATACAGGCGCGGCGGCGCGACCTCGAGGAAGCAACCAACTCGGTCGATCGTGGGGATGGCGTCATCGTCCTGACCGACATGTTCGGCAGCACGCCGTCCAACCTGGCGGTGGCGATGCTGGCGCGACCAGGCACCGAGGTGATCGCCGGGTTGAACCTGCCGATGCTGGTCAAGCTGGGTAAGATCCGCTCGCACAGCACGCTCGCCGAGTGCATCGACATCGCCGAAACGGTTGGACGGAAGTACATCGCCGCCGCATCTCGCCTGCCCGAAGCCTGCCTCGGCGGCGCCGCCTGCTGCCAGTCGCATGACGCGCCGGTCACCAATGTCCATCAGCGCACCGTCGCGCTGGCCGGCTGAGGCGCAGGGTCGACCACCCTGCATGGCTCCGACTGACCGGACGCCGGCGGCCACGCCTCCTGATCGCCTCGTCCGCACCGTCACGATCGTCAACCTGCGTGGGCTGCATGCACGGGCGGCAGCCCGGTTTGTGACCACGGCCGAGCGCTTCAACACGCCGGTGGACGTGTCGCGCGACGGCGAGGTGGTGTCGGCACGCTCGATCATGGGGCTGATGATGCTGGGCGCAGGACGCGGGGTGCGCATCCGGCTTGAGGCGGACGCGGATGGCTGGGACGCGCAGGAAGCGTTGGACGCCCTGGCGACGCTGGTCGAGGCCGGCTTCGATGAGCACGACTGACCGCGGGCCGGACGACGAACGGTTGAAGCGCAGGCGCGGGTCGGCGAAGCCCGCAGCCTTGCGCAAGCGGACAATGCGCGGTCCAGAACGCCAGGAGCGGCGGTTTGCGGGTCTTGGCATCTGCTCCGGCATCGCCGTCGGGCGGGTGGCGTTTGCCGCCGAGGCGCCGGCTTCCGTCACGGCGCGGAAGCTGGAGGTGGCCGAGGTGGAGCCGGAGCTGCGTCGGCTCGACGAGGCGGTGCAGCGTTCGCTCCACCAGCTGGAGAAGCTGAAGGCGCGCCTCGCCTTCCTGTCGGAGGACAGCCAGGCCGAGATCGCGCCGCTGCTCGACGCCTACCGGCAGATGCTGGGTCCGTCCCGCCTGCTGCGCCATGCCGCGCGCCGGATTGTCGACGATCATCTGAACGCCGAGGCGGCGGTGTCGGAAGAAGCGGAAGCGCTGGCGCGGCGCCTCGCCGCCAAGGGTTCGGGGTCCGCCGGGCCGGATGCCGAGGATGCCGCTTCGGCGTCGCGGCAGGCGGAGGAGGTCCGGGAGATCGGACGCAGGCTGGTGCGCAACCTTGCCCGGGCGCCGTTCCGGTCGTTCGCCGCCCTGCCGGTCGGCTGCGTCCTGGTCACCGAGCAGCTCCGTCCGGCCGACGCGGCATTGATCGACCCGTCGCGCATCGCCGCGGTGGTGACCGACGAGGGCGGCACCGCCGACCACACCGCGATCATGCTGCGGGCACTCGGCATCCCGTCCGTGCTGGGCGTGGCGGGATTCACGGCCCAGGCCGCTGCCCGCGTCGGTGCTCATGTCGGCGCTCATGTAGGCATTTCTGGCCAGGCCGACGGCCTGGCGCCGGTCCAGGTCGTGGTGGACGGCGATGCCGGGCTGGTCATGCTGGACCCGTCGCCGTCGACGTTGGAGGCTACGCACCGCGCGGTGATCGCCCATGCCGGCGAGCGCCAGCGCCTCGCCCGGCTGCGCCGGCTGCCGGCCCGGTTGTCCGGCGGCGAGGCGGTGGAACTGCAGGCCAACCTGGAGCTGCCGGCCGAGCTTCCCCTGATCGCACAGGCGGGCGCTGCCGGGATCGGGCTGCTTCGCACCGAGTTCCTGTTCATCAACGCCGACGAGCTGCCGGACGAGGCGGTGCAGGCGGAAGCGTATCGCGGCGTGATCGAGGCGATGGGCGGCGACTGCGTCACCATTCGCCTGCTCGACTGGGGTTCGGAGAAGCAAAGCGAGGCGATGGCCGGGTTCCTGGCACCGGGCGACCTCAACCCGGCGCTGGGCCTGCGCGGCCTCCGCCTGCTGCTGCGTCACCCGTCGGTGATGGAAACCCAGCTCGCGGCCATCCTGCGGATATCGGGTCGGGCCCCGGTGCGGATCATGCTGCCGATGGTGACGACGCTGGCGGAGCTGCGCGCGGCACGCGAGATCTACGAGCGGGTGGGGCGCCGCATGCGCCGGCGCGGGGTGCGCCTGCCGGAGAAGCTGCCGCCGCTCGGCATCATGGTGGAAACCCCGGCGGCGGCGCTGAGTGCCGAGATCCTGGCGCTGGAGGCGGAGTTCCTGGCGATCGGCACCAACGACCTCGCCATGTACACGCTGGCGACCGACCGCGCGTCCACCGACGTGTCGGCGCTCTACGACCCGCTGCACCCGGCGGTGCTGCGCTTGATCGGCCAGACCACCGATGCTGCGCTGCGTCTGCGCCGGCCGGTGTCGCTGTGCGGCGAGATCGCCGGCAGCCCGCTGGTGGTGCCGCTGCTGATGGGCATGGGCCTGCGCTCGTTCAGCATGAACGCGTCGGCGATCCCACGGGTGAAGCAGGTGGTGCGTCAGGCCTCGCTCGACGAATGCCGCAGGCTGGCGCGGCGCGTGCTGGAGGAAAGCGATCCGGGCACGATCGCGCAGCTTCTCACGGCGTTCGCCGCGCGATAGACACCCATCCACGCCACGGCTCCACCTCGTCCCAGGTGGCGTGATTCCCGGACCTGCCGCCCATGTCCGGCCCCGCGGCAAGCCCGACGGCGCTTTCGGATGAGGACCTGTCACCATGGCCGACGACATCCTGCCGATCCGGCGCGCGCTCATCTCGGTGTCTGACAAGACCGGACTGGTGGCGCTGGCGCAGGCGCTGGCGGCGCACGGGGCGGAGCTGCTGTCCACCGGAGGCTCCGCCAGGGCGCTGCGCGAGGCCGGCTTCGTGGTGCAGGACGTGTCGGCGCATACCGGTTTCCCGGAGATCCTGGACGGACGGGTCAAGACGCTGGTGCCGCAGATCCACGGCGGCATCCTCGGACGGCGCGACTCGGCCGAGCACCTGGCGCAGATGCAGGCGCACGGGATCGCGCCGATCGATCTGGTCTGCGTCAATCTCTACCCGTTTGAGGCGACGGTGGCGTCCGGTGCCGGGGCGGCGGATTGCATCGAGAACATCGACATCGGCGGACCGGCATTGATCCGCGCTGCGGCCAAGAACCATGCGCATGTCGCGGTGCTGACCGATCCGGATCAGTATGGCGGGATGACCGACAGCCTGCGGACCCTGCGCGGCACCACGCTGGCCAGCCGGCGGGCATGGGCGGGAGCCGCCCATGCCCGCACCGCCGCCTACGACGCCGCGATTGCGGCCTGGTTCAACGCCGAGCGCGGCGACGGGCTACCGGAACGGCTCACGGTGGCAGGCATCCGCCGAGAAGCCCTGCGTTATGGCGAGAACCCGCACCAGGGTGCCGCCTTCTATACCGATGGCAGTAATCGGCCCGGCATCGCCACGGCGGTGCAGGTGCAGGGCAAGGCGCTGTCCTACAACAACCTCAACGATACCGACGCCGCGTTCGAGGCGGTGGCGGAGCTTGAGCGGCCGGCGGTGGTGATCGTCAAGCACGCCAACCCCTGCGGGGTGGCCGAGGCGGAAGACTTGGCGGAGGCCTGGAGGCTGGCGCTGCGCTGCGATCCGGTGTCGGCGTTCGGGGGCATCGTCGCGGTGAACCGGGTGCTGGACGAGGCGGCGGCGACGCGCATGGCGATGATCTTCACCGAGGTGATCGTGGCGCCGGATGCGACAAACGAGGCAAAGGCGGTGCTGTCGGCCAAGAAGAACCTGCGCCTGCTGCTGACCGGCGCCCTGCCCGATCCGCGTGCGCCGGGCGTGGTGCTGAAAAGCGTGTCCGGCGGCTTCCTGGCGCAGACGCGCGACAATGGGCGGGCAGACACGTTCCGGGTGGTGACCAAGCGGGCGCCGACCGAGGAGGAATTCGCCGACCTCAGGCTGGCGTTCCAGGTCGCCAAGCACGTGAAGTCGAACGCGATCGTCTACGTGAAGCAGGGCGCCACGGTGGGGATCGGCGCCGGACAGATGAGCCGGGTGGATTCCGCGCGGATCGCGGCCGCCAAGGGCGAGGAGGCGGCCCGGGCGGCAGGGCTTGACCGGCGGCTGACGGAGAACAGCGTGGTGGCGTCCGATGCGTTCTTCCCGTTCGCGGACGGTCTCGAAGTGGCGATCGAGGCCGGGGCGACCGCGGTGGTGCAGCCAGGCGGCTCGATCCGCGACGAGGAGGTGGTTGCGGCAGCAGACAAGGCGGGGGTGGCGATGGTGTTCACCGGGATGCGCCACTTCCGGCATTGATCCGGATCGATGCTGTTCCAGGACTTCACCTGCTGTCGCGAAGCATTTGCATCGGTGCGGCCTTGACTTGAATTCCGGGGGCGTTCGGGACAAATGATCGCCGATGCGTAAATTCAACGAGCTGACCGAGCGCGAACTGCTTGCCCTGGCCGTCGCCAGCGAGGAGGAGGACGGGCGCATCTATGCCGACTTTGCCCATGCGATGCGCGAGAACTTCCCAGACAGCGCCGGCATCTTCACCGAGATGGCGCAGGAAGAGCAGGAGCATCGCCGGCGCCTGATCGACCTGTACGCGCAGCGCTTCGGCGAGCACATCCCGCTGGTGCGCCGGCAGGACGTGGCGGGATTCGTGCAGCGGCGCTCGGCTTGGCAGGTGCAGCGGCAGGGTATCGAGGCGATGCGGCGCCACGCCAGCCAGATGGAGCGCGACGCCGCGCGCTTCTACCGCCAGGCGGCGGCGCGCTCGACCGATGCGGGGATCCGCCGGCTGCTGGGCGACCTGGCGGAAGCGGAGGACGCGCACGAGCAGGCGGCCGGCAACATCGCGCTGCGTCGCCTGCCCGCGTCCAAGCGCGAAACCGAGGACGACCTGGCGCGCCGACGCTTCGTGCTGCAGGTGGTGCAGCCGGGACTGGTCGGGCTGATGGATGGCTCGGTGTCGACCCTGGCGCCGGTGTTCGCGGCCGCGTTCGCCACTCACCTGCCTTGGAACGCGTTCCTGGTGGGGCTCGCCGCGTCTGTGGGCGCCGGCATCTCCATGGGTTTCGCCGAGGCGCTGTCGGACGACGGCAAGTTGTCCGGGCGCGGGGCGCCGCTGCTGCGCGGGCTGATCTGCGGGCTGATGACCACCGCGGGCGGCATCGGCCATACCCTGCCGTTCCTGATCCCGCGCTTCTCCGAGGCGCTCGTGGTCGCCGGGATCGTGGTGGTGCTGGAGCTGGGCCTGATCTCCTGGATACGCTGGCGCTACCAGGACACGCCGTTGTTGTCAGCGACGGTGCAGATCCTGTTCGGGGGTGGGCTGGTGTTTGCAGCCGGGGTGCTGATCGGCTTGGCGTGAGCTAGGATCGCAGTATGCCCCGTTTCCACGCGCTTGTGCTCCTTCCGCTGCTCGCCTGCGCGAGCCTGGTTCCGGCCCATGCCCAATCGGCACAGGGAACCGTGGTCACGCCTGCCGACCGGGGCTGGATCGACCGCATCCAGGACACGCTGAACGCCATCACCACGCTGAAGGGCCGGTTCCAGCAGATAGCCCCGGACGGCAGGCGGTCCACCGGCACGGTGTGGCTCGACCGGCCCGGCCGGATGCGGTTCGAGTACGACAAGCCGAGCCCGCAGTTGTTGGTGGCGGGTGGCGGGCGGCTGGTGTTCACCGACAGCGCGCTGAAGCAGACCACTGAGATCCCGTTGGACAAGACCCCGCTCGGGTTGCTGCTTCGGCCGCAGCTGAGCCTGTCCGGCGACGTGACGGTGACCGGGTTCCGACACGACAACGGCATGCTGCAAGTCACGCTGGTACGCAGCGCGAGCCCGTCGGACGGCAGCCTGACAGTGTTCATGAATGAGGCGCCGCTTGCGCTGCGCGGATGGAGCGTGGTCGACGCACAGGGACGCGAAACCCGGATCGACCTGTTCAACCTCGCCGCTGGGGCTGCCATGTCTGCCAACCTGTTCAACACGACGGCCACTGACCAGTAACGCCCGACCCTGTTGCGCAGTCCATGCGAGAAGGAACCGGGCCGGGTGGGGGCCGTTCTTTCGTTGCGGTGTCATGCTGCACAGGAGATAGCCATGGACAAGGACCGGATCGACGGCCTCGCCAACCAAGTCAAGGGTGCCGTGAAGGAAGGCGCTGGCAAGGTCACGGGTAACGAGCGGCTCGAGGCCGAAGGCGTGGCCGAGAAGGCAGGCGGCAACGTTCAGGAAGGCGTCGGCAAGGGCAAGGATGCTGTGCGCGACGTTCTCAAGCCTTGACGGATCGCAGGGCCAGCCTCAGCCCTTGGGCTGGCCCTGCTCGTTGTTCTCGCTCCCGTGTATCGGTGACGGGTTACCCTTCGTGGCGAGCTCCATTGCCCTGGCATAAACAGTGCGTCGCGGCAGTCCGACCGCACCGGCAACCAAGGTTGCGGCGTCCTTGACCGAATGGGTTGCAAGCGCGGCGTTGAGCCGGGTGTCGAGTTCATCCTGTCCGGCCGCCTCGTCCGGCGGAGGGCCGACCAGGACGGTGATCTCGCCACGAGCCTGCTGCCGCTGGTAGTAGGTGGCAAGCTCGGCCAGGGTGCCGCGCCGGACTTCCTCGAACCGCTTGGTCAACTCGCGCGCTACCGCCGCGTCACGATCGCCGAACACGGTGTGAAGATCGGCCAGGGCTTCCGCAAGCCGATGCGGCGCCTCGTGCCAGATCAGCGTTGCAGATAGGCCGGCACGTTCGGCGGCGCGCAGGATCGCGAAACTGCTCTTCCTGGCGGCGGAACGGGGTGGCGGAAAGCCCGCGAACAGGAACGGATGTGGCGGCAGGCCGGACAAGGTCAGGGCGGTGATCGCCGCATTGGCGCCTGGTACTGCGCCGACCGGAAGCCCTTCGGTGATTGCGGCCCGAATCAGACGATATCCGGGATCGGACAGAAGCGGGGTTCCGGCATCGGACACCAGGGCGATCCGTCGGCCGGCCTTCAGCAGGTCGATCAGGGCCGGGATGCGATGCCGCTCGTTGTGCTCGTGCAGGGGTTCGGTGCGGGCCGGGATGTTTTTGGCGGAGAACAACCGGGCGGTCGTGCGGGTGTCTTCGCACAACACCAGATCGGCTTGCCGCAGCACCCCGATCGCACGTTCGCTGATGTCTCCGAGGTTGCCGATCGGGGTGGACACGAGCGTCAAGCCAGGCATCACGAACGAGGCGGCGCCGGATGGCGGGTCCTGTGCTAGGAGGTCTTGCTCGGGTGGAACAGGGGAAGCGTATGACGGGTCTTCGGGCATGGCGGCACTGGGCGCCGGTCGCTCCTGGCCGTCAACGGATCGCGCGGTCGCTTCGATGGTCCCTGCTCGCGTCTAGCCTGCTTGGTTCCGGGTGCACCACGCTGATGCCGTTCGGTCAGGCTTCGGCGCCGTCCGCGCCTTTGGCGCAGCAGCCAGGCACGGCGGCGCTTGACGCCCCCGACCGGAAGGTCGGCATCCTGTTGCCGCTGAGCGGGCCAAACGGGACGCTGGGCGGGGACATGCTGCGTGCCGCGAGGCTGGCGTTGTCGGCCCCCGGCAGCCCGAGGCTCGACGTACATGACACGGCGGCACCGGGCGGAGCCGCTCATGCGGCGCAGCTTGCCGTTGCAGAAGGCGACGCCATCATCCTGGGGCCGCTCACCTCCGGCGACACGGCGGCAGTGGCCCCGATCGCGCGCGGGGCAGGCCTTCCGGTGCTGGCTTTCACCAGCGACGTGACACAGGCACAGCCAGGTGTCTGGGTCATGGGGGTGACGATTGAGCAGCAGATGCGGCGGCTGGTGTTCGCCGCCAAGGCGGAAGGGCGCAGCCGGATCGCTGCCCTGCTGCCGTCGAATGCGGTCGGCAACGCGCTGGCTGACGGGCTGAACCATGCCTGTGCCGATGCAGGGCTGCCGCCGCCGACGATCCTGACCCATGCCGGCACCGCGGACAGCATCGACGCGACGATGAAGCAACTGTCGGACTTCACCGGCCGCCAGGCAGCCCGACAGGCGGGGACCCAGCAGGCTGGAATTTCGCAGGCGGGCGATCCGTCGGCGCAAGGCGCACCGGCTTTGGCGCCTAGCGCACCGGCGGCACCGCTTCCTGCGCCGGGCACTTCTGCTGCGGGTCCTGTCGGCGCCGTGCCGGCCATTTCGCTTTTGCCGCCGCCGCCGTTTGACGCGCTTCTGCTTGGCGACACCGGGTTGCAGTTGCAGGAAGCGATCGTGGCGCTGCGCACCTCCGGGATCAACAGGTCGCAGGTGCGGGTGATGGGGCCTGGCTTGTGGGGTGCGTTCGCCAGCAAGCTCGGCGGGTTGAGCGGAGCCTGGTATGCCGATCCTGATCCGTCGGCGCGGCTCGGCTTTGCGGCGCAATACCAGGCGCTGTACCACCAGTCGCCGAAACTGCTTGCCGGTATTCCGTTCGATGCGGCGGCGCTTGCCCGCAACTTGGCGGTATCCGGCTATCAGCCTGATGCGCTGCTGCGTCCAGACGGCTTCTCGGGAGTGGACGGGGTGTTCACGCTGCAGCCGGATGGCCACGTGCAACGCGCGTTGGCCATCTTCCAGGTCGAGCCCGGCGGCGGGGGACGCATCGTGCAGTCGGCGCCGCGGGTGCTGGAGCGGACCGGAAGCTGAACCCGACCCCGCAGCAGCTTCGACAGGGACAACTCAGGTCAGGAACGGTTCCAGATCAGGCGGCGACGGTCGCACCATAAGCCAGGACCGGGCGGATGCAGTGGAGGGCAGCCTCGAAGCTCGAGAAGCTGCCGAGCTTGTGGTTGCGCGGGTGATCGATCACCAGCCAGCGCATGCCTTCCGGACGGATCATGTACGCGGGGTCGGCACACTCGCGCACCCAAACCAGAACGTGCTCCAGGTGAACGGCAGAGTCGGTAGGCGTGCGAGGTGTCACGTCGACGTCGCACAGGCCCATGGCGGCACCGGCGTCCAACCAACGCAGCAGGTATTCCCGGTGCCTGGGCAGGAAGCGAAGCCGGAGCGGAACGATGTTGGAATTGGCAGGAAGGTCCGGCAGCGTCGCAGGCTTGGCCATGGTTGAACCCTTCAGGAAGTGCTCTCGAATTCGTGAGGGACGGTAACTGGCCTCAGATCGGCGCTGCAATTGGAATCTGTCGCTCCCTTGTTTGCGGCCGGATCGTTACGCAAATCGCAAAAATATTGTGACATAAATGCAATACTAGGTTACGGGGTCGCGTTACCCTGTGGATGATCATGTGTCAGCCGCTTCGCCGGCACCGGTGCAGCTAGGTCGCGTTTCCAGGAAGGTCGGTGACCTGCTGCGTCGATGCTGCCTGATCAACGGTCCGGTTCCGACGTCGGGCAGGATCAGCGGCGCCTCCATCACCAGACGCGGTCAAGCCAGCCTCAAGCGCTTGATCCGGCCGAGGGGCATCGATCGGCTGTATGCTTGAGTGGCAAGGCGCGACGTGAGCCCAGGCTTTCTGGGTGCCACGCGCACCGTTGGCGAACAGCGGCCTTCACAACTCATGGCGTCCCGGCACAGGATCCGGATCATCGCGTCAACTAGGGAGCTGGCGACTGCCTGTGGAATAAAGCGAAGGCCAGCGCGACTGCCGGTGGCAGCATCTCCCGGATGTCGACGTGGCTGAACATGAATAGCAACGGAGCGTCATTTTTGACCTGCGTTCCACGATCTTGGCACCGGCCGCAATCTAGCTGTTTGGTCCTGGAGAGTTGTGACGCTATTTTGACCGGAGAGGCAGAGGAAGCGTTATGGC